>NZ_JXUW01000011.1 GCF_000949255.1 Ferrimicrobium acidiphilum DSM 19497
TCGTGGAGCTGTGGATCACCAGCTCGGCTGTCATAGTGGGTAAAGCTTGCAGCACTAATGCCGGTGACGTCCTCTCGGAGGACACCGTTCTTACCAGAGCGCGAGTGAATCACTTCACGTTCTGCATAGGCAAGGACATAGTCGATGGCTCGTTGATGACAGCGATAGATAATTGCTTTGGTCTCCGGATCGGCTAAGGCCCAGGCGACAGAGACGGATTTAGAGGGTGAGAAGGTGAGATCGAAACCAGCTACTGGCTTGCCGATCTTCTTTTCTGCTTGGGCCTCTTCAGCCTTGATCGTTTCGATCGCCAAGGCTCGATCCTCCCCTGTGAGGGTCTCTGGTAACCTGGCAACTTTGGCCTTGATCCGATCGCTCATACTCACCCGTCGGATTCGTAACGCCTGTCCAACTGGATCACCAGTGAGGGGATCAGCAACGAGTCCAAGCATGTTCCACAGCTGGGATTCGGTGACCTCTGAGTCGTGCTCGATCCCCTTTCCCTCTCCGAGATCAGCCAGACCCCTACCCTTCCATCGACCCGGTGGGGTGCCAGACTCTGCGTAGTAACGGGTTAGTTCTGAGCTCTGATCTCCTCGGCCATCGCCAACGGCGATCGAGTCCATGAGGTACTTATAACCCTGGCCGAGGGAGAGCTTGCGAATGGTGAGCATGGGAGTGTTCCTTTGGTCAAGGGGTGCCGAGTACGCCCTTGTTGGAGGGCCCAACGGTTGGAAATCTGTCACGCACATTGACGAATGCCTGTTCGAATCTCGCGGTAGCGGCCTCGGATGCAAGGTGTGTGGTAGGAACTTCGTCAGGTTTTGGGTGTTTGGGGTTAGGTCAGGCGTTGGGCACCGGCTGGGCTCTGGTTGGGGCCAGCGGTTAGGAATCGGGGTGCGGGCTTGTTTCGGTTGGGACTTTCGCTGTTTCGATGTTGCTTTGCGGCTTTTCGTCTGCTCACCCCTGTAGGTATGACCAAGAATTCCGACTCCTGCCTCACGCGATTCCACTCCCAGCGAGAGAGTGCCCTTCGTACCTGGCTCGAGGCCAATGCTTGACTGCCATCCGTCTCGATCAACTCGGTCAGTTGTGCCCAGCCAGGCGAGAGGCTCTGGACACAGAAGTTCGAGTAGCCATAGACCTCGGAACCCTCGTTGGCCATTGACAGCCTTTACATATTCCTGATACAGGAGTGCTCGAGTCATGGATTTTCGGCCAAGTTCGCTAACAACATGGGCAAGGTCAATCGGTACCTTTATCGTCGTTGGTCTTGGACCAGCCGGATTCGGATACATCAACGCTTTGAGCTCAGTGTGTTAACGGTCACTGAAAACTGCACGCTCCACCGTCAAGTCCAAGGAACCGCGATACCGTCGCATGTGATATCCCTAACGACTGCGCAATCTCGTTACGATTTTTCTCGAGTTCATAGTGGAGGCGAATCACCTCCCTAACATAGTTCATTTCAGTTCCCCACGTTCCTCTCTTCTTTGACACCCGTCGACCTCCTCTCCATGGGACCCCCCTTTGGTGTCCTGGAGGAGTATGGTCGATTGGTTGTACCTGTCAATCACTCCCAGGAGTTAGAGTTGAAGGGCTTCAGGAGTTAGGCCCGCAACCAGACAAGTGTTAATTTTATTCATACCTCTATCCACGGTGAAGTAAGGTTCTACATTGCGAACCGGGGCTCGTAACTTCGCACAATGTTCGGGGTGGAAGGAGTAACCAAGAAGCGGCGTGGATGCTTCCCGAAGCGCTGGGCCCAAAGCATAAGACGTCTACGTATCTCGATGTCTACCTGGCGATTCTAGAAGCACAACTTGAGCACCTCTGACTTACTTAATGTTGTCTAGCTCCAGCGTATTCCCCTTATACGTGCTAGATTGCCGGGGTCATTGTCCCATTTGTGGTTGGGATATATGGGTTAGATGTTTGCGATTACGGGTCGCAAATCCACGGCATCCAGGATGACAAGGTGGACTCCATATTTCTGGGCGACTTCCTCCGCTATCGTGATCGCACCTTCCTCCAGCGGTTCGGTGCAAGCCATTACGTGTGCATCGGCCAAGAGACGCTTGGACAGCTTAACATCGCGATGAATTTGTTCTTCGTCGAAAGCTGCTGCACTTGTTTTTACTTCTCCTGCGATTACTTTTCCATCATGGACGCCAAAGAGATCAACCTCGCTCTCGATACCATCGTCGAAGGAAACATTCACCCCTGGCAAAATGAACGTGTTCGACGACCGCTTGTGTAGCGCAGCTATCACCAAGAGATGCGGCAGAACCCCTTGGTCACTTGCTAAGTCAATCAATGAGTTGAGACGGTAGTAGGTAGTGATCCCCGCTGATGTGTAAGCGTACCGTCCAGAACTCTCACACCCCGGGCATCTCGCAGAGGGAGTGGTGTCGCGAAAGGGAACAAAACTCGTGACGGAGCAGCGCTCACAGCTGATCCGACACCCACGCTCGGCCCAGCCGAGTGTGACGAGAGTCTCCGCGGCGACGACCCCGACCTCTGGCTGGTGGACGCCACATAGGTCGCTCGTACATTGACTCGTGCGCTCAAGACGACCAAATTCGCTAGCCAACCTCGAGAGGTCTAATTGGTTTCCCTTCGCAGCTTGCTCGTCCAAGGCGGCACCTACGCGCTCTTTCCTCAAGGTCGTTAAGGAGCGGATCGCCTCGAATACCCCAGGCTCCAACAGACGCTCGAGTTTCCACGACGGAGTAATGCTCTGACCCATGCGACCCTTATCGGACAGGCAATGCGATTCGGTCGCATCGTCGAGCAACGTTTCAACGACTTCGCGAAGTTGAGGAACGCAGATATCAATCTCATAGTAGGACAATGCCTGTTGGTACAGTTCGATCCCGCCATCCCGCCAGTGGCTCTCGGGCTGAATAAGTCGCGCAATAGAGGGGCGTTTGGGAAAAGGCGAAAGGATATCGGAATTGATCTTTACTTTAGTGGCTCCGGAACCAGCGAAGCGTACCGGAGAGTTGAAGGCAACTGATGTTTTATCTCGAAAGACCTGTATGGGAACCCTCGTTGTCATCCCGTAGCGACGGTGCCAACTCATATAAGGCACTGGATCTATGCCAACGCGGTAGGTGAACGGCGGTAGTCGAGGAGCGATGGCATCCACTGCACTAAATTCTTGCGACGGGTTCCTGCTGTCTTCCACTAAACCCCACGATTCCGCAATTGTGCGAAGTCGATCTGGTGTGACCTCCTGGCTATATAAAACAGCATCAGCCGGGAACACACCTGATCGACCTCGAAGTAATTCCTGGATTCGCTCAAAGAAGAGGATCCAGCTATCAACCTTTTCAGCGGGCAGTAGCAGCATGGGTACGCTCTCTCGACCGAAGGGCCGAAGTGCTCGAAAGTTCCAATATGCTATGCAATCCGGGAATGGGTCCTTATCGCAGAGCCAGAAGACCGCTGGGCGTGTATAGGGGCCACCGTCACTCCAATGCTGGCCAAACTGTGAGGCCGTGCGATCAAGGGCAGTCTGCCTGGAGGCGAAGCCCGTTGATTGACCGGGACTGCTGGGTACGACCAAGCCTTGTGATCTAGCGATGGCTGATGCAAAGGTGCCTGCTGCCGCGATCGCCCAGAGGTCCCCTAGATCATCGGTGGATTCGGTGTAGAACCAGGAGCCAGTTATCGGCCCAAAACCCCCGGCGTATTCTGCTGATTGGCTCCATGATTGTTGATCTTCTTGGCTGATGACCATCGGGTGACAGGTATGCCGACCAGGACCCTCTTGATCGATGACATCAATCGAAACAAGAGGCAACCCTAAGCGTTTAGAAACGGCCTGGGCAGCCCGATCATCGCAATCAACATTTACGAGTTCATCCACATCGGCGAGTTCCGCAATGGTGCGCCACTGGTCATCGAGCTCTAAATCTTGGTTGACGGGGATAATCGGCTCAGTGACGCCCCCCCAACGTGTACATGCTTCTTGAACCGCTCTTATGAAGCCCGATACGCTTCCTTCACCAATAAGGTACGCGACTCGCGCTGGCGCAATTACCATGCGAAATTCTTCTTGGCCGAGGTACTCACGTGATTGCATAACTCTAGTTTCGCACAGAATGCTCCAAAGCAACAGCTTTGGCATTGCTCCGATATCTAGGAGCTTGTTTTCGAACAACTCGGGTCCCAAAGGCGTTGACTGAAATGGGCGTGAATATTCAATTCATGGCTACGCCCAAACGTTACTCTGCGTAGGGTTACCAGACAAGCCCCACCTCTCCAGAGGGTAACAATATCGGGTTGCCGGTGCGCACGCTGGTGTGTGTTGGATACTTGGCGCGCGTAGGATCGAAGCTCGGTGGGTGACTGCGAATCGCCGTCGCGGGGGACGTTGCTCTTCTTGAATGTACGGCGCTAATCGAAGTGAATGCTAGCCGCAAACTCCTGACACGACTCCATCCGTTGCACACGAGAAAGTGCGAGCTGTATCATGGTGACATTGTTCTACTGGGAAGGAGATCGAGTTATGGGGGCAAGCAGACCAATAAGTTGATAGAGACACATGTCAAACGCATGGATGATGTAATCGTGTCGGACGTACCCACTGCCCGCCAAGCGCTTGCTCATGCTACGGCAGCCGTTGCAGCAATCAATCAAGGTTTGATTCCACCGCAAAGTTACGAGTCGATCGGGGACCTAGATCCAGTTGAAGAGATCGTCAACAAACTCGAGGGGTGGATCACGTGCATCCTCGACAAGCTTGACTTGATCGTTGAAAAACTTGGCGAGGGAGTAACTTTCTCTTTGTCAGTCGGGACGGGTATCTCTGTGACGATTAATTTTCCAGCGAACCAAGCAGTTCCCGCAAAATCTAAGGAGCCTGGAGTGTCAATGTCACAGGGTAATTGAGAATGCTGGGTGATATCCATCAGGCAGTTGCGATTTTGTTCTTGAGTGAATAGTGGTCGTAGCGCGAGCTACCGTAGCCGTGCACGTCGCAATGCGCGAGAGGGATGTCAAGGGAGTTCTTCGTCGCGGTCGATTCGTGATCAGAGACCCAAAGTGGATCCGGGAATTTCTTGGCATTGGCTAGCACGCGAGGTAACACTGCCACTACTGCTATGAACGATGGGTGAACCTGTGAACGTTGTTTACTGCTATATCGAACCGCGACATCTTTGACCACCCGCATCAGAAAGAAACTCCATAGAGGTCGCGCAGTGTGGAACGGTCCGCGCAGTGGACTACACTTCGCATAATTACCGAATTGAACCGCGATAGAGCAGGGTGTCGGGGCCAGAGCATAGGCTTGGACTATGGCTTCCGCTCCCATCCGCCACGGTCTTATTCGGGTTCCATTTATCGGCCAACAACACGGTATATATTGGCTCCGACTTTATGCCATCGATACCAGCAGCTTCGTTGTTATCGTCACTGAGGTCCCTGGGAATCCAGGCCCTTCCATCACGAATGGCATCTCTCTGATCTTTAAATTCATCTGCCGGGAATATCAGCTCGACCCTGCTCATGTGATATTCTTCGAGGTCTGGCCTCTCGGAGTATTTCAGAATCAGAAGGCGCAGTACAGGAGAGTTGCTTTCTTTCCATCTTTAGCCTGGGAAGACGTGACCCTGAAGCAGATAGAAAACATGGGGCTCTATTGACATTCATGTTTTACCATGGACTTGTCAAGAGTCCAGTCCGGCGCGATTGTCCTGAGTTTGTAGTGTCCCGCTTCGAGTTCCTTCAAGCGTGTTACCTCATTAGCCTTCATTCTGCCGCACCGGTGTCAAGAGTCCTCTCATCTATGCCAAGTGGTTTCTGTGATGCCAAAGTTTCTTGCTACTTCAGCTACCGTTTGCCCTTGTTAAGCGTCTGATCGCCTGAAAACAATTGCCCTCTGCTAGTTTTTGTGATGACCTATTCTGGCCCTTGCCCTTGCCCTTGCCCTTGATGCGATTTCCTCCCACATCTATTGTGGCCGGTCTTCTCATATTTCAGGTGGATCGAACAGGGGTTCACCACTCGACTGGGAATAAATCCAATGGTCCCCATGTCGTTGCACTTTAATTCGAGTAGAAGTCTCCGACATGCATCTAGATATGGCTGATTCGAAGTCGACGTGCTCGTTCTCGGAACGCGGCTTCACCACCTTCGAGGATCTCGCAGACATCAGTCCTAATAGCCGCATTTTCTAGCGAGCCAGCGTGGTAATTAAATTTTGGTGGGTTGCCTTCCTTATCTCTTACACAAGTGGCAACGATCACCTGGTCGACGTCAGTATTGACAACGAGGTTTGCATTGTGCGTGACAATGATAACCTGTCGTCTCGCCCTCGCATTCCGAAACAGATACACCAGTTCTTTGAACACGGAGCGTGGGTCAAGGTTCTCTTCCGGCTGATCTATAACCAATGGGCGATGGTCGTTGACGTCAAGCGCTAGGTACAGCAGCAGCAATACTATCCCCCGAGTTCCGGGACTCAGCTGGAAAAGCGGTTGGCCTTCGTACTCGAAATTGTACGTGACAGAAATATGATCAGTGGAGTATAGCCATCGACCGACATCGAGCGTCCACTGTTGGTATTCAGGCGTTCCAGATTCTGCATTAGCTTGCTCGATAATAGCTTGATCATACTGTTTTCGGAACTCGGACATCGCGTGCACGACCTCGGCGGCTGTGCCGGTTTCCCAGCTAGACAACAGCAGTATACGTGCCATTTGTGCAAGTGATCCACGGCCGCGAAACTTACCGATCTTTCGTAGATCGATCAACTCCTCGCCACGTGAAGCCCAGAGTTGGAGATCAACCTTTCTCGCTACATTGAGACGGAGGCTTCCGACCGACCCTCCTGTGTCTGTGAGCTTGGCTGACAAGGGCTGGTATAGCTCTTCGAGGATCTTCTCCTCCGCGAGCACGAGTTCAAAGTATTGCTGATACACCTCGGAGCGCTCCCGAACGAGTTCTTTCAGCCGCTCGCTCCATCCCTCGAATAGGTCGATATCGCGCTGTGCTTTTTCGATTTCGAGCTGCCTCGCGCTAATGCGCGTATTAAGCATCTTAAGCTTCTGCGCATTCTGCCTGTCGATACCGATCTCCGTAGAGACTTTATCAAATTGGTCTTTTAGGGTGGCCAAAGCGACATTACGCAGTTGGTCTGCCGTTGACGTGATAGTCGCAGGAGCGTCAGGATCTGCCGTCTGCAGGCGGTTGATCATCTCGGCATTGTTCTTCTGATGTCTTGCGATGACGTCCGTGGGAGAACCTTCAAATATCAGTTTGAATTCGGCCCAATCCACTTCCGACAGTGCCAGCGATCCATATTCCGATTGAAGTTGGTTTGTAAGGCGGGGGAGTATGTCTGCTTCGTAGCGTTGCACCTGCTCGGCGAGATGTACTAAGCGCTGGGTACGTTTTGCCGCATTTTGCATCTTCCGTTGTCGCCTGTCTATTTCTTCTTGAAGTCGTTCGTAATAAGCGGCGCGTTCTTTCTCGCCTTGTTTGACTATCGCGTCTCTGTTGTTCTTGTCCGTCATCAGCCGAGAGTGCAGGACTTCAAGCGCCTTCTTCTTGCCTGGGAGCTCAGCGCGGCGCGTCCGTTCAGCAAGAACATCCTCCGATATACGATCAAGTTGTTCTGTGAGATAGGTGCGTTGGCGCCGGGTATCGCCGACCCGCTCTTCTAGTAACTCGTTGAAGTTCGTTGCTTCCAAACGCGCCGACGGATCATGCGCCTCGAATACAACTTTCTGTATCTCCTCGATCAGCTCGTCGTCAATACCTTCGGCACTGCACAGGTGTTCGACGAACTTCTGGCTGAGGTAGTGGACTTCAGGATCGTCGTCGGGGGTCTTCCCGACCTGAGATTGTGACTGATCGGAATTGCTCCATTCAACTTCGACACTGACACCGCTCAGGAACTGTTTCGCCCGCACCAGGAATGAATCGTTGCCGTTGCTCGGTAGCTTACTGCCGCCCGCGTGAGCAATCAGATCGGCTAGTGCTGTCTTTCCGGAACCCCGAGCTCCGATCACTGCCACGAGGCCCGGGTTCAGTGGCATTCCGCTATCCAGCAACCATGGAGCACCAGAGGTTTTAACGGATGCGAGTGTTCGTTCCGGACTCTCGAGCTCTAGAGGCAGCGGCCCGATGTAGACACGGCTTCTTGGCTCAAGGCAGGCCTGCCGGAGTGACTCAAATACCGGATCGCCCTTGATCCAGGTGTAGCGACCAAGATCGGGTCTCCCAACGTCGGCTATGCAGTGCGCATCGGAACCGTGGAGACATGGTTTGAGACCACCGTACTCAGTCTCCAGATCGTGCTTTGTTGCCCCTAGTTCGCCACACCAAAACGCCGCCTGCCTCTCGTTACTTGAAAAGATAATGTGCGCAAATCCCTCAATCTCTTGGCGTATTGCTGCGAAACTTGTGTTATCGGTCTGCAACCCCGCCGTGCCATCGGTAGAGCTGCCAGCGACGGCGACAAGGGAGTTCGCTCGCATCCACTCGCTGTCCTCAAACTCAGAGCGCAGCTGCCGAAAATCAACTTTGAACTGGTTCACTCCTGCACGTAGCGCGGCCTCGTCGTCGGGCAGAGAGGGATCATGCGCCCGACCCAGGCGGGCCAGATCCGCAGGCGCACAGGTGTACTTGTCTTTCTTGTATTCGAAGGTAAGTCGCGCAAGGAAATGGTTGAGTCGCTCAAGATGTCTAGGGTCGTCAGGTGAGACAAGGAGATGTAGGTTGATTCCTTTGCTCTTCTTAGTTTCGATGCTCAGACGTAGCTCTATATTTGGAAAGAGGAGGGCGACACCCGCGAGGCGTCCTTTGTCATGCTTCGCAGCGGCCACCGCCTCGTAGCACCTTGTCGTTAAGTAATCAGTTACTCCGACGGCCTCTAGTGACGGAGATGCTGCTTCGATGGCATCTAGGTAGTCGTCAATGGACCCGTTACCGCCGAACTGGTCATTTAGGAGTGTTCCCGGAGCGTGGATGTGAGGGTCCCAACGCCTCCACAGAGAGCCCTGTTGATTACCTGTCATCTCACATTTCTCCCCATCGTTCATGACCAAGCGGTGCTCGGTCCAATCGAGCTTGGCGTGCTCTCCAGTCAGGCATGTTCTTGTCCATCAGTTTGATGAAGCGCTCCCCATGGCCCCGTTCGAGGAGGTGAGCCATCTCATGGACCGCGACATATTCGAGACCTTCGGGATGCTTTTTGGCTAGTTCGAGGTTAAACCAGATGCGACCCGCCTCTCGATTACACGAACCCCATTTCGTCTTCATTCTGCGAATCCTCCATTGCGATACCGTGACACCAAGTATTGGTTCCCACTCCGCGAGCACAGGAGGAATGGTGAGACGCAGTTGCTCACGATACCAATGATCTAGTAGGTCCCGTCGCCGATCAACAGTTGTGCCTACCGGGATGTAGAGCAGGAGTCGTTGGTCTGTCAGCTCTATATGAGCCCGACCGGGGCACTCGATGACCTTCAACCGGTAACGCCTTCCCCACACGTAGTGAGACTCGCCGGTAACCATTTCTCTCATACTCTGGCGCTCGGCAGCCTGCAGTCTCTGGCGCTGCCTCTTGATCCAGGAGAGACGTGTGATAACCGCTAGGCGCACTTGATCGTCATCGAGCGTTTCAGGCGCCGCAACCCGCACGCGTCCATTGGGCGGGTAGACGCCAATATGTAAGTTCTTGACCCCTTTGTAGACGACATCGACCTCGATGTCGCTCACCCTGAGACGCGAGTTAGCGGTACTCACTTCGTGCCTTCACGAGTTCAAACAGGTCATCAAGGCGAGCATCACCGCCAGGGAGGGCTTCCCTAATCGCCAGTTTTACCTTTCTCTCTTTGAGTTGATTGCCAACCCATGAGTCAGGCTTTGTCTCAAGTACAACTTTGTCGACCCGAGAGGCAAGGTCGAGGTCTGGGGCGAAGAAGTCAACAAGAGCTCGTCGAGCGCCGTTGTTGGCCCATTCTGGATAGTCAGTCTCGGATTCTCTCTTGCCGAGCTTTGCTGCCTGTTCTAGCAACTTAGCAAGGAACTCCTTGTATTCAAGTGCTCCCTTTCGACGCTCCTCTAGTAATGCATCAAGAAGTGCTGACATTCGGTCGTAGTACTTCGGATTTGTCGGTCGCTCATCGGTGATGAGACTGCGCATATTGTTGGTGATCGTGGCGGCGACTGCTTCGGGGTCTTGTTTGATTCCCTCAGGTAGTCCTTCGATGGCATTCGGTCCGAGTCTGACGATCAGTTCTATCAGTCCAGCGTTATCGAAGTTGGAGAGAACCTCGGAGGGTTTTGCCAAGATGTAGGTATCAAGGAGGTGTCGCATGCCTGCCTCGTACTGTTTGAAGTCAACGTCCTCCCCTGCGCCGAGCTTTACTTCGTCGCGAACATTCACGTAGTGCGTGACCTCTACCTTGATGGCTTGCGCCTGAGCATCGCTATAGCCAGCTACATCCATCTCGTTAGCCAGGTTGCCATAGCTTCGTACCAATGCCGTGACGGCCTTATAGAGCTCGACTCGCTTGGGCTCGTTTGTCTTTAACTGCTCGACATTACCTGGCTCGCGTGCACAGAAGTACCTCTGGTACTGAAGCGTACCTTTGGGAGGTTCAACTGGTTCACAGAGCGCTCTGATCTTTTCAAGTGCCTCATCAAGATCCATACGGGCCTTCTCGATACGGTCCGACATCAGGCCCTCGATGTCTTGCTCGTCATAGCCGTCCAAGGGACCGATGGTGTAGTCTGTGATCGCTGACTCTAACGAGTTGAACAGATCTCGATAGTCAACGATGTAGCCATAATCCTTGTCATCTCCATCGAGCCGGTTCACCCGGCAGATGGCTTGGAAGAGACCATGGTTTTGCATCTTCTTGTCTATATAGAGATAAGTGGCACTTGGGGCATCAAAACCGGTGAGCAACTTATCAACGACGATCAGTAGGCGCATCTGGCCAGGCTCGGCGAGGAATCTCTCCTTGACTTGGCGCTCAAAGAGATCGACCTTCCCGGCTGCTTGATCAGCTGTCTCCTTGAAGTGATCAGCCAACATCTGGCGATAGATCTCATATTGGCGCAAGCGTTCGGTGGCTCCCTCTCCTGAGTCTTCCTTGGAGATGCCACCAGCCTGGGGCTCGTAGCTGGTAATGATGGCACACTTGCCCTTAAAGCCAGCCTGACAGAACAGTTCGTAGAACTTACAGGCTTGGTAGATGCTGGCACTAACCAGCATGGCATTGCCTCGACCATCCATGAGTCGTGGCTTGGTTTCCATGTCGAGCAGGATGTCATTGACGATCTGTCGGGCGCGCGGTTCAGCACTGACCACCTTCTGCATGTTGCCCCAACGCTTCTTTAGCTCCGCCTTTGAGAGATCGGTCATGCCTTTGGTCTTGGCCTCGAACCACTGGTCGACCTTGGCCGGCGCCATCAGCTCTTGATCGATGGTCCGAGCCTCGTAGCGCAGATCCAGTACCACGCCATCGGCGACTGCCTCGTCGAACTTATAGGTATGGATGAATGAGCCGAAGGTCTCGATGCTAGTTTGTTTTTCTACTTTTAGTAGTGGTGTTCCAGTAAAGCCGATGAACATGGCACCGGGGAGGATCTGTTTCATGGCATCATGGAGCTTGCCAGACTGAGTTCGATGAGCCTCGTCAACGAAGACGAAGAGGTTGCCCTTGGCCCTGAAGTCCGCTGGTAGTTTTGCCTTTAGCTCCCGGATAAAATCACCCTCGGCCTCATCGCGCTCCGAATCGTCCTCTGAGGTGCCGAACTTATGGATCAACGAACTGATCAGCCAGGGCAGACTCTCGTTTAGCGTGCCAAGGAGATCAACACCGCTCTTGGTACGGTAGATGTCCTCGCTGACGCCCTTAAAGACCCCCTCGATCTGTTGATCGAGTTCGGTGCGGTCGGTGACGAGTAGAACTCGAGCATCGCGTTGGTTCTCTCGCAGCCACTTAGCCAGCCAGACCATAGTGAGTGACTTGCCAGAGCCCTGGGTGTGCCAGATGATTCCGCCTTCGCGCTTTACAACCCGAGCCTGAGCAGCTTTGACGCCAAAGTACTGGTTGTGACGGCATGTCTTCTTCACTCCAGCATCAAAGACCATGAAGTCATGGATGATCTCTAAGAGCCGCTCCTTGGCGCAGAGCTGACCCAAAGATCGCTCAAGTGGCTCCTCGATCTCTGAGAGTTCTTTCCAGGCTAACCAGTACTTCTCGGGTGTGTCGATGACAGAATAACGTAGCCCTTCGACGTCATTGCCAGCCATGACCAGTTGCACAGTGGTGAAGAATGATCGGATGAACTCAGCGTTCTGGTTGCCAATGGTCTGGCGAATACCTTCTGACACCGCCACTTTGGAGCGTTTGAGCTCAATGGTTACCAGTGCCAGACCGTTTACGTAGAGGACGAGATCCGGGCGTTTCGTGTGGACGCCAGCTACTGTAACCTCCTCGGCAACGGCAAAGTGGTTTGCCTCTGGGTGCTTCCAATCGATCAGCCAGACCGTCTCGGTCTGCTCTCCTATGCCGGGCCGAACATGAACTCCATAGCGCAAGAGCTCATAGACATCCTTGTTTGCCTCATAGAGATCACGACCGCCGCCAAGCGAGGCGTCGCTCTTGAGTCTGTCGACTGCTTTGTTGATTAGTAAGTCAGAATATCCACGAGCCTTGAGGTTCTCGGTGAGCAGACCTACCTCGACGTTAGAGTTACCCACCCGGTACTCCCAGTTACCCAGGTAGTCATAGCAGACTTGCTCGGCAAAGAAGCGAACGATCCGATTCTGAGTGTTGCGTTCGGTTTGGCCGACGTCGCTCATGGTCCAGACTCCGCTAGCGCCTGATCGATACCTTGGCTTTGCCACGCTCCATAAGTAATTCCGCTGTCTTGCACCTTCCAGTTAGTTCTACCGTTCGCGCTACGGCCCAAGATCACCGCCGCTGCGGCCGATGGCGAGGTGAAGACCTGGTTGCGGGTGAATACCCGAGACTTGCTATCATTTGAGAGCACGAGTGTGCCATCCTCTTCGAGCTTCTCACGGAGACGCAGGTAGCCGTCATCAACACCGATCCACTTAAGCCTTGCTAGTGATCCACTTAATACAGTGAACTCCCCATCGACTTCCTGGGCGGTCGCAATGATGCGTTCTTTCGTCGGACCTAGTTGAAAAATAGGAGACAGTGCCGACGACGTGGCTTGCATGGCACTCGGTGCTTGCTGAGTTTCTCCGGCTGAAGGTAGCGAGCGAAATAGGTTCACGCCAAGGACAGGTAGCACGATTTTTGCTTGAGCGATGAAGTACTCCATGTCGGAGATATCGGCCTCAGGAAGTGGTAGCGGAGGTGGTGCGGTTCCGTTCACCAGTACCGCCCGGTTGGCTTGTTGAGCCAGGGTAATCAGGCGGGACTCTAAATAGCGAGCATGCGCCTTGGTGAGGTTGGTGTCTTTGCTGGTTAGGACGATCGCCCTATTCCAGAAGTCTTTACCTCCCTGGTCTTCGGGTCGAGCATGCTGATAGAGTCGCTTGCTGACATCGTCCCCCTCACCGATATAGGCGATCGTGTCACCAAGGCTCTTTGCGTCGTCACCGAGCAGGATATAGATGCCAGTCCGACTGGCCTCCGGGCGCTTTAGGAGCGAAGCCAGGTCAGAGCGTGGAGCAGCGACTACGTGGCCCGTCCAGTTCATGATCTCTGCTGTCAAAAGGCCACCAGGGGTACCGTCTGCCAAGAAGAGGCGGATGGACTTCCCGTCGCTCACGTCATTGTCTCCGCAACAGGTAGCCGAGTTCGACCGGTGAGGAGTTGCTGCATCATGCCTTGCTTGATGGCACGGGCTTTATCAAGCCGATGACCCAGAACGGCGATCTCCTGTTCGCAGTCTGTCAACACTCCGGCAATCGCTTGTTGTTCCTTTGTGGAGGGCAGGCTAACGTCTATGCTAGAAATGTACGAACGAGTCGTAGCAAGAACTTTCGTACCGGCGGCCAGACGTAACAAGCCCTGTCGAAACGATGGAATGTGTTGGAGGTACGCCTTGAATCCATCCGCTAGCACCGACTTGTCGAAGCGCGCTGCGATGGTGTGTAGCCCGGCAATCACGCCCTCCGTGGGTACGCCCACTAATTCGACAGATTTTCCGACTCCTGCGTAATCCTCAGAAGCATCGGCGAATATAAGATCACCTACTCTCAGGTGTCCAGTTTTACCAGCCAGATGGGATGATGCCCTGGGCATTTCTTCCTGTGATGCATTTAGAAACGGGCTTGTCCTAGTATGAATGTCGCCGTAGTGGAGGTACTTGAGACGCGAAGCAACATCAAGCTGATCTCGTGACAGCGGAACGGTCCTCACGTATGTGACGTGGTTGCCCAATGTCGTCTTAGACCATGAGCCATTGAACCCCGGCAGCCGCGTCCGCCCTGTCAGGAGCTCCTGCATCATTCCCTGCTTGATGGCTTCCTTCTTCTTGATCAGGCGCTCCAGGGTGGAGATGAAGTCGTCGGCGTCGGTCAAGACCTCGGCAATCGCTCGCTGCTCTGGAACCGGCGGCAGTGGAATTCGAAGATCCTTGATCTTAGCCAAAGTGAGTCGGGTTATGGCGTTACCCGCCATGGCATCCTCGACTTGTTTTCGACCAGCTGCCGAAAGCAGATACTGGAGAATGTAACTCTCGATGGATCGTCGCGGGTTGGCACGGATGAATGCGACGCTCGAAAGTAGGCTGATCTCTTCCCGAAACAAGTTGATGGTGGCGTTGCCTGTATTTGCCCCATCCTTGGTCAGCAGCAGATCGCCATAACGCACGTCACATCTGTGGTAGATCTTCTCGTGCTCTTCGCGCGAGATAGTTTCCACCGATTCGAGACGCAGCCGCCCTGGGCCGACGTTCTTGGAGGTGATGTACTTGAACTCGGTACCGCCGAGCTTGGGCGAGAAGTGCGTTCCGTCCTGGATCTTGATACTGATGTGCTCAAGTAACCCAACGGTCCAGTCTGAGGGTAACGTTTTTATCGCACTCATCACTCCAACCCCATATCAACCAGATGCGCTGCGACCTTGATCTCAAGGCTTCTCAGTTGTTCGTCAAGCTCATCAACCGTCTCGGCGTAGCGCTCCCCGAGCTCCTGGATGCGGACGACAAGAGCTAGCGTGAGTGCGTTGACCTCGCTTCCGACACCGGCTGCAATACTGGCATGCCACTTATCCTCGAGCACCAGTTGTTGGATATCTGCCTCGTTTAGCTCTCCGCACTTCCTCAACGTTGCGAGATCCAGAGCAGATTGGGCATCCTTGACAGCCTTCTTGGCCCAGGACTCTTCGGCATACAGCTCAAGTAGCCGTTCCAGACCCTTGACTTCGTCAGGGTCAGATCTCTCCCGCTTAGCTTCCTTGAGCCTAGATATTGCAAGGGACTTGATCACCTTGCCATCATCCATGGCTTCTGATAGCTGACCGTCCTCGACTCCATGTTCTTCTATGTACTCTTCGATTGCTCTACTGGTTTCCTCGGCTGTAGCCTTGAGCGCATCCGCTCGGGTCTGTTCATCACCGAAGTAGTGAGCGACAATCAGCTCCGGTGGCACCAGGTCCATCTTGTACTTGGTAGCGGACTTACCAGAGCCGATCACAAGGTCAGGAACCTCCGCTAGCTTCCGGTCCTTGTCCTCTATGGCCTTGCGAGGCTTGGCAGCGTTAACCCAGCCATCATTCATTAGTAGGAAGATGTCGTCGTGCATCGTCGAATGCCAGTAGGTCATGAGTTGTTCATAGACATCGTAGGCATCAAGTAGCGGCGCAGCCTTGAACCGTTCTAGTAGGTCGTCTCCAAGCGTGGCGATCAGTGCGTTCGGTTTGGTGTCAGAGCTTAGGTTCTTTAGCGCTAGACGGTGGTCCATAAACCAGTTATCGACTTTGTGCCTTACCGCTTCCGCAAAGCTCTTGAACTCCTCGGAGTCCAGGATGGTTTGCTGGACTCTTGTGATGTCGATCGCCAGATCCACATAGCCAGGACGGTTCGGTTTGAAGAGCGTTGAACGCAAGCTCGGGAAGGCGTCCCAGTAGGGAGCGAGTGCGTCTATGTCTCGCTCCGGGATGCCGCCTTCTAGATGCGCGTGGAGATCCTGGATGTCCTCGGGCGCAGAGGAATCGATATAGCGAGGGATGTTGAGGTTGTAGTCGTTCTTTGGATCGTCGATCTCGGCAAATGGCACCATGCTGGAGTAACGAGCGATCTCTGTCTGTTTGTTGAATACGTCGACAATCTTGTGGATGTCCTGGCTTCGTAGACGGTTCTTCGGGCCGTCCTTCATGAAGCCCTTCGATGCGTCGATCATAAAGACCCCACTGCGAGCTTGAGCGTTCTCTTTGTCGAGTATCACAATGCAAGCTGGAATGCCGGTGCCATAGAACAGGTTGGAAGGCAGTCCGATGATCCCCTTGATATAGCCACGTCTGACGAGCTCTTTTCGAATGGTTGCCTCGGCGTTTCCGCGAAAGAGGACACCGTGGGGTAGAATGACAGCCGCCTTGCCGGTGCTCTTCAAGGACTTCAAAATGTGTAGTAAGAAGGCGTAGTCACCATTCTTCTCAGGAGGTCTGCCGAACTCGAAGCGACCATAGTCGTTCTCCAGGCCACTACTCCATGACTTCACTGAAAATGGAGGATTAGCAACAGCGAAGTCAAAAGTGCGAAGTTGACTGCCGTCGAGAAACTCTGGGCTGGTGATGGTATCGCCTTTTTCGATCTCAGCATCCGCGTTGCCGTGTAGGATCATGTTCATCTTCGACAGTGCCCAGGTGGCGTTGTCCTTCTCCTGCCCATAGATAGTGATGCCACGAGGAGCTTCGTCGGCGACTTTGAGCAAGAGCGACCCGGAACCACAGGTAGGGTCATAGACCGTGTGGTCCTGCTTGGTATCTGGACCAATACCTACCACCTTGGCAAGAATCCGAGAGACTTCGGCTGGGGTGTAGAACTGTCCCTTGGACTTGCCGGACTCGGTTGCAAAGTGGCGCATCAGGTATTCGTAGGCATCACCGAGTAGATCGTCACCTTCGGCACGACTGCCTCGAAAGTCAAGGTCAGCGAAGATGGCTACGAGCTTAGAGAGGCGGTCCTGCATTTCCTTGCCTCTACCGAGCTTCTCTTCGTCGTTGAAGTCAGCCTGGTCGATGACTCTTTGCAAGTCGTTAGCCTCGGCAAGCCTGGCGATAATCTTGTTGAGCTTGTCGCCGATTTCCTTGTCACCCTTGAGTGCGACCATGTCGTCGAAGGAACCGCCAACTGGGACTTCGATCAAGCTATTCCGGTCAGTCTTTGCCTTATCGGATACGTACTTCACGAACAGCAAGGTCAGGATGTAGTCCTTGTATTGAGAGGCATCCATTCCACCGCGCAGCTCATCGCAACTCTTCCAGAGGGAGCCGTAGAGATCGGACTTTCGTAAAGTCACGCAGCTCTCCTCGACCTGTTGCCAATGGTCATAAACTTACTAACTCCTTCAAAAACGGTTCGTAGCATAGGCCGCATTTCAACTCCTAGAAACCCAACCAAGCAGCTTGTATGCCCATTTCTACCATAGCACGAGATGGAGGCAGCTGATGGTTTGACTCGTTCTGGTACAGGAATGCGTAGTAGCTGAGTTCCTGAGCCAGAGCGTTCTAGAACCTCGAATACTGGAGGTCTCATCGATAGGCGAGCGTCGTACTAGTTTGCGAACGAGAGTTTTTAGCTACGGCTCGCCGCGGTGCTACTTCCGCTCCGGGGAGACCTCTTAAATGGCCTGGTCGGGCGTGGGTCGATAGTGCAAGGCACTCGACCGGTGAGGATTCTTGGACTCTTTTCTTGAGGCAATAAAGGAGGTCGTAAAACTCTGCCCGAACAGAGCAGCTGTACACCTCGGCGCACCCGATTGTGTGAGGATCAAATTACCATAGGCAACCGCTAAGGCAACCGGCCAAACTTTCTTCGTCGCTGCCTGCCATCAAATAGTGGCTGTGACCTGCTGTAATGTGGTGGAGGTGAAGGGACTCGAACCCTCGGACCTCTTGACTGCCAGTCAAGCGCTCTACCAGCTGAGCTACACCCCCAATGGTTTACCGAAGACAGTGTAGTATCTGGCTATAGATCTCAGGTCGGTGCGTTGCCACAACCGAGTGGCTCGGATGGCGTGCACACTAGGCTTTTTGCATATGAGCGATCGATATGACCCGCCAGCGATAGAGACTGCGTGGCAAGCTAGGTGGAGCCAAGGCGAAGCCTATCACGTTAGTAATGATGACCCTAGACCTAAATCCTATGTCCTTTGTATGTACCCGTATCCTTCGGGGCCTGCACATCAGGGTCATGTTCGCAACTATACATTTGGGGATCTGAACGTTCGTTATCGCACGATGAACGGGGACGCGGTGCTCTCTCCTATTGGGTTCGATTCATTTGGACTACCAGCCGAAAATGCTGCCATCAAGACGGGAGTACATCCTCGTATCTTCACTGAAGAACGAATGGCAGAGCTCAAAGCTTCGCTATCGCGACTCGGGGCTGCGTACGACTGGCGTCGCGAGATTTACAGCCATGACCCAAGCTACATTCGATGGTCGCAATATCTCTTTCTTCAGTTTTATCGGGCTGGCCTGGTCTATCGTGGCGATGCGCCAGTCAACTGGTGTCCGGGCTGCCAAACTGTGCTGGCGAACGAACAGGTGCTAGCTGACGGAACCTGTGAACGCTCTGGTGACTTGGTAGTTCGGAGAGAGCTGACCCAATGGTTTTTCAAGATAACCCAGTACGCCGACGAACTCCTAGATGGACTTGAGGAACTTGAGTGGCCTCAACGAGTAAAGACGATGCAGCGCAACTGGATTGGACGCTCTGTTGGGGCAGAGGTCTCGTTTGAGGTTGGAGGTCTTGATGGATATCGGCTGAAGGTCTTCACCACTCGTCCTGACACGATATTTGGTGCCACCTTTGCGGTGGTTGCACCAGAACACCCTGACCTCTCTCGGCTAACCATCGACGATCACAAGGACCTGGTCGCCACCTTCTTGGAGGAGGTATCAACTCGGAGCGAGCTAGAACGTATGGCAGGAGAGGACGCGTCTAAGCGAGGCGTCTTTTTGGGCACATATGCCATTAATCCTGTCTCAGGTGAACGTCTTCCCATCTATGTGGCTGATTACGTACTTGGACACTACGGTACCGGAGCTATCATGGCGGTGCCCGGTGAGGATGACCGTGATTACGCCTTTGCTCAAAATTTTGGCCTTCCAGCAGTCGAGACCGTACAACGTCCTGAGGGTTTCGAAGGACATGTCTATACCGGTCAGGGTGTCAAAGTAAATAGTGATTTTCTTGATGGACTAACCATCGATGAAGCGAAAGCGAAAATTATCCAGCGGCTCGAAGAGCTTGGAGCCGGTGAAGGATCGGTGAAGTACCGGCTTCGTGACTGGCTAGTGTCAAGGCAGCGATTCTGGGGTTGTCCAATTCCCATCCTTTATTGTGATTCATGTGGTACGGTGCCGGTTCCAGAGGATCAACTTCCTGTCTTGGCGCCTGATGATGTAGAGTTTCGCCCCACTGGAGAGTCCCCATTGCTCCACAGTGATGCGTTCCGTTTTACTACCTGTCCTAAGTGTGGAGGTCTCGCTACGCGTGAGACCGACACGATGGATACCTTTGTCGATTCTTCCTGGTATTACTTGCGATTCTGTGATCCATTCTCCGAGGATCGCCCCTTTGATGCCGCGGCGGTCGAGGATTGGATGCCGGTCGATCAATATATCGGCGGGGTAGAACACGCCATCCTTCATCTTCTCTATGCGAGGTTCTTCACTCGGGCGCTTTCGGATCTTGGTCTGATCCCTTCGACGCTACGCGAGCCGTTTAAGCGCCTCTTCACGCAGGGGATGATTCGCTTAGGCGGCTCTAAGATGTCGAAGTCGAAGGGTAATCTAGTTACCCCACAGCGATATTTCGATACCGTTGGTGCTGACTCGTTACGTTTGTTCCATCTCTTTGTTGGGCCCCCGGCTGACGATTTCGATTGGACCGATCAGACCGATGAGATGATTGAGGGTTGTCATCGATTTCTACAGCGGGTGTGGGCTCTGGCGGATCGGATCGCGGTCGTGGAGGGCGAGCCAGATAGGGACGAGCCGATCTATCTCACCATCTCACAGCTCATTGCTCGTGCCACAGATGGTATCGAGAGATGGGCTTACAACACGTCGGTAGCTGCATTGATGGAGTTGATAAACGGCCTGTCGAAGGCTGAGGTCGATGGCGCGGATCCAGCTACCCTCGATTACGGTTTTCGAACCATGCTCGAACTCCTCGCTCCGATGGCACCGCACATCGCCAGCGAGCTCTACGAACGAAGGTATCACCGTGATGTTCATGCCCAGCCGTGGCCAAAGCCCGATCACGCGGTACTTGCATCTGCGATGGTCACCTTGGTTATCCAAGTCAATGGGAAGACTCGCGGTACTCTGTCCATCGACCCTGGCGCGACCGAGGAAGTGGTCCGACCCATCGCCGAAGCCGAAATAGCGTCTTATCTGACTGGGGTTGAGGTGCGAAGGGTGATCACCAAGCTGCCACGGGTGATCAACTTCGTTGTCGGCTAACCCAATTGGATCTTTTTGAGACTCTAGGTTTGTCGTCGATTCCGAGATCAAGATGGTGAGAACGCTGTCCGTAGTCGGAGGTATAGCTAGGTCTATTTAGGAACTCCGTGGTGGAGAATTTCCTTCGACATAGAGTACCTGGGTCGGTCGGCCATGATGATAAGGTAGTCATGTCGAGAAAAGGGGGGACTGATGGCGGATGACCGTGCTAGCGAGGAGTTCGTTCCCATTCGTGCGGTCGAGGCGATGTTTGGGATGGGGAGTGGTGGAGTCGAGGATGTTCTGCGCTATCAGGCCGTCCCAGTACTCGGGTTTCCAATACCTCTCCCTGGAGATGCGTTCCAGGTACTTTCCCGTTGTCTGCGTTCGGGCGACTTAGAAGAACATGTTACGATTACATGCCTCTCACATTACAGTGCCGCACAATTGGTGTCTATGTACAGTGAGGTGCTGACGCGCGAGGGTATGCAGCAAATCCATCCGAAATTGCCCATGGCCATACAGCCCCGCGCCCTCAACGGTTCTGTCGTACTTCATTTTGGTTCCCGCGACTTGGGTCGAGGGTGGTTCATTGGCGTGTCACCCGAGGGTGATGTGACCAGGTCGCTCGTGCGTACTATGCCAAAACATATGCTTGAGATGGAGGCTAGTGGCCCCCGCCGATTCCAAGCTTCGATCGAGCTGCCGCAGTTTACCGCCTTGGTGCGTTCGCCGGATGTAGTGGCGTTCCATGGGGGTGGAAGCGGTGGCAGTGAATCCGAGAGCTACGAGAGGATCAGCGTCGAATCAAAGGCCGGGCTGGCTACGATGGTGGCGCTCATAGAACAGAGTCTGCACGATGCTGACATACATGTTGACGAGGTCGAGGTAGGGGAGCACACCGCCGTTGTCTTTTGGAGTCAGCCAGACCAGTCTCTGCTTGGCAGCGTCTCTCTCTTTCTCGACGATCGCATCGATGATGCTAATCGTTTTTACATCAACACTGAAGGAGTCAAAAGGCGCCAGGGTCAGTCTTCACACCATCAGATCGGTTGGACCTTGATTCCGCCTAATCGGCCGAGCTGATAGCTTGACCTAATCGGTCGATGATGGGCTAACGCGTCGGCGTTAACTGTGTGATCACTTCCATCGGAAGGGATCCCCGGGTGTGCACTAGTAGCTCTTTAGTGCTGGTTGATCTATAGCTGTCAGCCTCGGATTGGCTTCTTGTTGTTGGTTGCTCTGTGGAGTTAATGCGGATCGGCGGCTTCGAGGAGCTCGTCGATGAGCGCCGGGTAGTCGTCGATGCTGGAGGTGTCACCACCTGATGCGCCTTTGCGGTAGCGCTCGACAACGCCGATAAGAATGCAGGCAAGTTTCCAGCTGCCGAAGCGTTGATAGTAGAGGATCTGGGCTGGATCTATGTGCCGAAGCGACCCATAGAGATCGTACAGTTCTTCACGGGAGGCAAAACCCTCCAATTTGGTGGTGCCATTTATAGCGTGGGACCTATTGTCGTCTGCGTTCATCCAGTAGACCCCGAGCATACCGATGTCTGCCAGTGGGTCGCCGACAGAGGCGATCTCCCAGTCCAGCACGGCGACTACGTCTCCATCTGCGGAGACAACCACATTGTCGAGGCGGTAGTCGCCATGCACCACACCTATTTTGTCTGTGGTTGGCATGCGGTTGCGGAGGGCGTTGCCAACACGGGTGACCGTTTCGATTAGAGCGGTCGAGAAGGTGTTGACGGTTGCGATTTGGCCTAGCCACCGATCAAGCTGGCGAGCGAGATACTCAAAAGGGTCAGCCCCTCCTGTGAGTCCAAGCTTGCTCGGATCATAGGAGTGGAGTTGGGCAAGGGTAGTGATTAGGTTGGACCCTATCTTGGATCGGGTCTCAACGGAGAGATCTTTGGCTGCCTTCTGGTCGCGCAAAATAAGGCCCTTGGCCTCATCCATGAGGTAGAAGGGTGCGCCGAGAATCGAGAGGTCTTCGCAGAGTGCGATAGGTGAGGGGACTGGAAAGCCGACTGGAGAGAGAGCTGAGAGGAAGCGAAACTCTCGCGCCATGTCGTGGGCGGTTGGTAGGACCATGCCTTGAGGAGGTCGACGCAAGATGACCGAGTGGCTATTGGTATCCTCGATCCGATAGGTTAGGTTTGAGCGACCACCAGGACAGAGCTCGACCCGAAGATCACCGGCGAGGTGGGCGAGATCTCGAATAACGTCGTGTGCCTTGGGCGAGAGGAGGCGGTCATATTCGGCCATCGTCTCATGGTACTCGATTACCAACACCTTCTGTTGGCAGGACTCGGATTGACGCCTAGTAGAGGGTAGAATCGTTGAGTATGGACGTAACTGATGCAACCTTTGAACAGGATGTAATTGAGGCCTCGAAGGATCGACCGGTGGTGGTGGATCTATGGGCACCGTGGTGCGGTCCCTGCAAGACCTTGAGTCCTATCATCGAGAAGGTGATAGCTGAAACCGAGGGCAAGGTCGAGCTCGCCAAAATCAATGTCGACGATAACCCTGCCTCTGCTCAGGCCTTTAAAGTTCAGGGTATTCCTGCCGTTTTCGCCATCAAAGACGGAAAGATCGTCGATAGCTTTGTGGGTGCCTATCCGGAGTCTTCGGTTCGCGAGTTCGTCGCTAAACTTGCACCAGCCAAGACGGTGGTAGACGTGCTAATCGAGGAGGGGAACGAACCCGCTCTCCGACAGGCACTAGAACTTGAGCCAGCCAACGAAGTCGCCGGCTACCTGCTCGCTAAGCTTCTGGCTGATCGTGGGGAGCTCGATGAGGCGGAGGGAATTCTCGCTCGATTTCCAGAGACTGCAGAGGTGGCCAAGTTGAAGGCGAGAATACGACTCGCTAAAGAGGGCGACGCTGGACTCGGAGATGATGAGATCACCAGAGAGCTGGATGAACTCCTTGAATCGGTCAAAGCCGACGAGGCTGCCCGCCAACGCTTCTTGGACTTGCTCAACCTTCTTCCCGACGACGACCCGCGTATCAATCAGTATCGGCGCAGTTTTACCTCTCGGCTTTTTTAAGGTACCTATTGCGTGAACTACGCCTCAAGGGTCGCTCTATTGGTCTCGCTAGACCAATCGTTATGGGCATTTTGAACAGGACCACCGATTCGTTCTACGACAAGGGCACCTATTTTGATTTTGATCGTTTCCTCGAGAAGGCCGACGAACTGGTGGCTGCAGGTGCGGATATCCTAGACATAGGTGGCGTCAAGGCTGGCCCAGGAGACGAGGTCACGTTATCGGTGGAACTCGATCGGGTAGTGCCGGCCGTCGAGGCCGTCGCAAGTCGCCTCGACGTAGCCATCTCGGTCGACACCTGGAGGTCGGAGGTCCTGGATGCGGTACTAGACGCAGGGGCACATCTGGGTAATGATATCTCCGGGTTTGGTGATCCTGACTACACCAAGGTAGCGGCTCGTCACGGTGCTGGTGTGGTTGCTACCCATATCCGTCTAAAGCCGCGTGTCCCTGACCCGAATCCTGTCTATGACGACCTCGTCGCCAATGTTCGTGACTTCCTCCTCCAACGCGTAGATAGAGCGCTTCGGGATGGAGTCGATCCTCGGTCGGTGATCGTCGACGCTGGTTTCGATCTCGGCAAGACCACGGCTCAGTCGCTCCTACTCTTGAACTCGACCAAGAGTCTTGTGGATACTGGTTATCCAGTGTTGATCTCCGCCTCTAACAAGGGATTTATCGGCGAGACGCTGGGGTTAGATATCACCGAGCGTCGTTTGGCATCGATCGCCGCAGCTAGTTTTGCTATGATGCTGGGCGCGGTGATCTTTCGGGTACATGACGTTCTTGGTACCGTGAAGGCACTGGATACGATTGCGGCACTGCGGGGCGACGATGTTGTTGACCGCTTTGCTTCGGCACAAGAGACCTAATAGCTAATGCGTACTGTATCTCTGGTAGTCGCTAGCGATCCGATCGTTCTCGAAGAGCGTATCGTTCAGGAGATGAATAACTTCGATCCAGCTAGTGAGGAGTTGCGCGTCTTTGATCTGCGTGAAGACGAGGTCAGCGATTTAGTCGCCATGCTCTCGCAGGCCCCAATGTTCGTCAGTCGCTTTCGGATCCTTGTCCGATCCTTCGAAGCGTTGAAGGCCGAGGATGCTCCGTTTCTAGCTGAAGGCTTCACCGCGATGGCAGACGAGCATATCGTTGTCCTATTTAGCTCCGATAAGCGGCTGCCAAAGGCGCTGAGTGGTCTAAAAGATCCAGTGCTTGAAAAGGTCGAGCTCACCGTCGGCAAGGAGGCTGAACGAAGGAGCTTTATCTCATCAGTTTTTGCGGCGGCTGGTGTACGGTTGACTAACCAGGCGATTGCGTTGGTGACTGAACACGCTGGTGTCGATCTGTCGCAAGTCAATCCACTTGCTCAGGTGCTAGCAGGGCTGCAACGCGGGAGTGACAGCTTCGATGTCGCCGATATCCGCCCCTACTTAGGTCAGGCGCGAGAGGTTCCACTCTGGACTCTTACAGACGCTATCGAGCGTGGAGAGCTTGGCAAGGCGATGGCTGTCCTTGAACGGCTTCTCGCGGCGCAGAAGGCTCCACAGCTTCTAATTACAGTCCTGCAGCGTCGCTATCTTGACATGGTCGTGCTGGTATCACCGGGGGTTCGGAGCTTAGAACAGGCTAAGGCAGCTCTTGATTCGGTCGGTGCCCGTAAACCTCCAGACTTTGCCTTGCGAAACATGTTGAGTGCGGCCAGACGGTTGAACTATCACTCAGCGGTGACGATCGTGAGTTGGCTAGCCGACGCGGCCCGTGACCTGCGTGGTGAATCGCTATTGGATGCCGATGCGGTGCTTCAACTTCTGGTTGCAAGGATGACTCGGTTATTCGTTGGTTAGACACACGGACGCTTAAGCGAGTGCCCACCGTGAGCTTGCGTGCAAAGATTGCCACCCTAGCCCCACTTTAGCTCTTCGGACTCGATTGGTGAACCTAGTCCGGTCGACCCGATCTGATCGACCCGGAATATGAGAGCGGCGACCAGAGTCATTATCGGCAAAGGCGTATGTTGGGCCAAGTCAGATCTTCGAAATAGGGGATCGTATAACTCGCAGACGGCGATCGGATCCGCAAACTGGAAACACTTGACTCAAACGGCAACACCGTCGTTAGCTGCGATGCCGAGGGGCGAGAGTAAGTAACCTTTGGCAGGATCCGTCAGCTCCAAGCGGAGAGGCTGGATGGACTGCTTCACGTGGTCTCGCGGGTACTTGGGACAACAGCTGACGAGGGTCTTGATGTATCAGCGGTTCCGGCCTGATACAACACATGTGGGGAGGAGAGAAGGCTCTCTGGCGAGTTCAGTCATGCTTTCGGGAGTTAACTAAATTGTCCTTGGCGTTGGCATAGCGAGCAAGCGCGTCCAGGCGCTCTACGCGATGGTTGACGATTGGTGTGACGTAGCCGAGCGTGGTTGGGTCTAGATGATCTGAGGGTGCATGGATCTTGTCACTAGATAGCGACGCGAGCTCAGGAATCCATCGCCTTATGTAGCTTCCATCGGGATCGAATTTCTTCGACTGCAGTGTCGGGTTGAAGACCCTGAAGTAGGGTGCGGCGTCGGTTCCGGTCCCGGCGACCCATTGCCAGTTCATTCGGTTTGAGGCGAGGTCCCCGTCGAGGAGTTGTTCCTCGAAGTATCGTGCCCCGATGCGCCAATCGAAGTGAAGATCCTTGACCAGGAAGGAAGCGGTGATCATCCGTACTCGATTATGCATGAGGTGGGTTGCTCTGAGCTCGCGCATCCCAGCGTCTACGATCGGATATCCTGTGCGTCCGAGTTGCCAGGCGCCGAGAAGATCAGGATTGTCCCCAGCTTGTCGCCACTGGATCGACCGGAAACGGATATCAAGCTCGTTATCGACGGCGTCTGGATTCCGATAGAGAACGTCGGCGTAGAAGTCGCGCCAAGCGAGCTCGGATAGAAACTTCTCATCGTCTGGACCGATTGAGGCGATGATCGTGCGTGGATGCAGCGTTCCAAAGTGTAGATGGGCACTCAGCCCAGATGTGGATTGACGGCTTGGGAGATCGCGCTCAGTCGGATAGCGAGATCTTCGGTCGTTGACAAAGCGTGCGAGGTCTGCGTGCGCAATGCTTTCGCCACCACGGCCAACCTCCGCCTTTGGTTCGAAGTTGCGAGCAAGACACTGAAGGCGTAGCGAAGACGGGGTTTCGATTGGCCGTGTCGCAAGTGCGAGTGGGCGCCAGGCTCGGAAAAAAGGAGTGTAGACCCGATAGCCCAGGTTATTTGAGTTCGGCGTTGAGTCCTTGGTGCTGAGAGTCCCCGGTGGAAGCAGATAGGGAGTGTCAAGAGGCTCAACGACGATACCGAAGTCCTGAAGGGCTTTGCTGGTTGCATTGAGTCTTCGGCGAATCCCTGGACCCACGGATGTATGCGTGTAGACGGTGGTGATCCCTCGCGAAGCCAGGAGGGCAGGGAGTTGGGTCGCTGGATCTAGAGCGAACAAGGTCAACCGGCCCTCAAGCTGGACGTCGAGATCGGCAAGCGCCGCCATCAGATACTCGCGCTTGTGCGGAGTTAGTGAGCGCCTGAGTCCTGGGTCTAGGTTGAAAAACGCGACCGAGGACTCCACAAGCTTTGCTAGCTTTGCGAAACCAGCGTGGTCCGCGAGCCGAAGGTCACCACGCAGCCAGAGGGCATGAGTCATACCTAAGGGCCAACGCTATCGACAGCGAAATCGTTCCGCGACGTGGCTAACGTGTGGTTGCTAGCCCCTCCAGCAGGCGCGCAGTCTTATTGAGCACGACTCGCACCAGAGGATCGGAGTCGGTCGACATCGTACTACGAATCTTTGCATGTCCTCTTAGTTCAACTCGTTTAGGGTCTATAGCGATTGGTTCGAGGTCTAACTCGAGGCGGATGCTCTGCTCATCCGAATCGATGAGTTCAAGAATGAGCCTTCGACCGCCGTCGAGCAGGTAGGCCATCGCGAGGTTAGTGCTTTGTAGAGCCTCGATGCTGTTGATAGGGTCACGCAACTCTTCGATCAGCTGTTGATCGTGAAGGCGACCTAGAAGCTGTTCGACCTCCATGAGCGGTAATTCAACGTAGCTGGAGTCCTCGGCCTCGATGCGGTGAAATGATCTATGACTATCTATCGGATTTTCATGAGCGCCTTCAAGTCGGAGGTCCTCCTCGGCGATAGCAGCCAGCGTAATGGTACTGAGTTGCTGTCGTACAGCTGCTACGGTCGACTGCCAGCTGGCGTGCAGGGGACAGACCGTGTCCCATCTGCACGGTCCTTCGCCAAGGGCACAGTGATCGGCACGAAGTGACCCCTCGCCCGCCTCAACCAGCTCTAAAAGAGTGATCGAGCTAGTGTCTCGCTTCAGCCGATATCCGCCGTCGCGTCCTGGCTTCGAAGTCGCGATGTCGGCACGCACCAGATCTGCCAGAATCTGTGAGGCAAAGGTCGCTGGGATTCCCATCTCGGCCACGATCTCCTTGACCTTGGTCGCTTCTGGGTTATTGGTGGTCCTCGCAAGATAGAGCGCAGCACGAACGCAGTAGTCTGCTCGGCGTGACATAGATAAGTTCATGGATAAAGGTTACTCCAGGACTTGACAAGTAGAAATCACCCAACTACACTAACCATTAGTACATGACTAATCAATAGTTATGAACGAGTGGTATAAGTGTGCTGAGGAGGAAAGCGGTGACGAAAGTTGAACCGACCAAAGTCAAGCTAGTAACGGATGATACGATTTCTAAGCGTCTCCACATTCCAGTGGTGGCGAGTGAGACTAGATTTAAAGAGACAGATCTTCCTAAGAAGGCAAATCTAGCGAACCACCCCGTGATAGCGCGGATCCTGTCCAGGCGAGCGACGCAGTTCCTGTTGATCATCCCTAACCAGATCATCTTCTGGTTAGTTATCTTTCTCGGATTTATGGGGGTCGTGGATCCAGGTCTCAACTTCGCTACCGCCATCACCTGGTATCTTTGGTTCTGTCTAGTGTTTGTCATGATGGCAGTAATCGGTCGTGCCTGGTGCTCGATGTGTCCATTCGGCGGGTTTGCTGAGTGGATTCAGCGGCGCACTCTCTTTAAGCGGATTCAAAAGCCGTTGGGCTTGGGACGCAAGCTTCCTGAGAGCTGGGCGCAGTGGGGCTTCACCCTCTCGGTGGCGACCTTCATCTTCCTCACCTTTATGGAGGAGTACTTCAACATCGCCGGACCAGGAACGCCGCGAGACACCTCGTTGATGGTACTCGGCATCGTTGTATCTGCCGTAACTTTCTATCTCGTCTTCGAACGTCGCACCTTCTGCCGTTACTTCTGCCCTCTATCTGCCCTTATCGGTTCTGTGGGTTCTATGGGTTCGGTGGCTGGTTTTAGGACCAACGATCGAGCGGTATGTCTTGCATGCACCACCAAGGATTGCATGCGAGGCGGAACTTCCGGCTACGGGTGCCCTTGGTACACGTGGCCCGGGTCGGCCGAGTCGAATGCAGCCTGTGGTCTTTGCACAGAGTGCTACAAGGCATGTCCTTCAAATAACGTTGGTTTCTATCTCCAGAGTCCTCTCACTTCAGTGATTGCGCCGAAGCGTCGTCGCGCAGATATCGCCTGGGCTGTTGCTCTGCTTTGGGGTCTGGTTATCTATCAGCAGGTGAACGCCACCAATGTCTACGCCAGCGTGGACGGCTTCTTGAATCGGTTGACTGGATGGAATCACTATCCAAATCCGATCGATTATCTGCTCATCATTGTTCTGGCCTCAGTGCTAACAGCATTCATCTTCAAGGGATATCAGATGCTTTTCCTCGATCCCGCTCGAGGAGTTCATGCCGCTGGCAACTTCATGGAGAAGGTCAATCCATTCCGACAAGTGTTTCTCCCGCTTTCGTATGCACTCATTCCGATTGTTGGCATGGACTACTTTGCCAGGCAGCTACCAAAGTTCTTCAAGCATGTTCCACGTTTGATTCCTGCCATCGTCCAGATATTTGGTGTGAATACTTCGAAGTGGTCGCTTGTGAACTACCATCTCCTCTCCAATCCGTCGATTGTTGATGTTCAGGTTGCGGTAATGGCGGTCGGAGTTATTGGGAGCATCTATGCAGTTCTCAGGATCTTCAAAAGAGATCTCGCTCCTCTCACGCGACATGTGGCAGGCGCACGGGTGGCTGCGGTCGCCCTCATGGTTGCCCTTGGCGGGGTAGCCGGTTGGTTGTACATCATTATGCATGCAGCGTCTTAGAGGTGAGATTGATGAATAGTAGTGAGTTTCCACAAGTTACAGTATTGAAGGATCGTTGCTCAGGTTGTCAGGAGTGCTTGGTGCGTTGCCCAGTGGAGGCAATCACCCTCGATGAGTTCACCTACACCGTGAATGTGGATGAATCCATCTGCGTGGCCTGCAGGCAGTGCGAGCGCACCTGTCCATTTGCAGCAATCCATGTGGAGGGTTCCCTGCGGGTTAGCGATCGAGTTGGAGCACATCTGTTTGAGCCCGCTGATGTCCGGGCTGACTTGCACGAGGTGCGCGTCGGATTTCTCAGTGATGATGAGTTGGTAGCCGAGGCAAACCGGTGTTTGAACTGTCCAGACCCAACCTGCGTTCGAGGTTGCCCGACGCACAATGACATCCCTGCATTCATAGAGCGTGCTCGGAATCTTGATTTTGCTGGTGCACGCGAGATTCTGTCGGCGAGCTCTTCGATGCCAGAGATCTGTTCACGTGTTTGTGATACTGGAACCCAGTGCGAGGGAGCGTGTTCGTTTGCATTGGCGGGCGATATGCCAGTAGCAATACACGAGATCGAGCGGTATCTCGCAGACAGGAGTGAGCCAAAGGCCGCTACTAGCGAGCCCGTCGGAATCTCAGTCGCCGTAATTGGTGGTGGGCCTGCAGGTATTGGAGTAGCTGATGTCATTGCACGAGGTGGTGGCCAGGCAACGATCTTTGAGGCGTCCTCCAAGATAGGTGGTCTCCTTCGTTCTGGCATCCCGGAGTTCACGCTTCCGGATGCTGTAGTTTCACGTGTCGCCTCCCAACTTGAAGGGCTAGGCGTTGAGATCGTTACCAACACAAGGGTCTCACTCGAGACTCTTGAGGATCTGTCACACAGCTATGATGCCGTTGTCATTGCTCAAGGTGCTAATGCTCCGCTCCCGATCACGGCGGCCGGCAAGGAGAGCGTCAAGGTGACCGAGGCGAACGAGTTCCTCGCACACGCATACCAAACGATTCGACAGAGCTCTGGAGATGCAAATATAATCAATGGCCCACACGATGTGCTCGTGGTTGGTGCCGGTAACACTGCTATGGATGTCGCTCGCATGACAAGGAGACTGGGTGGGAATGCGACATGCGTTGACTGGATGGACCGCCGCTTCTCGCTAGTGCGTCCAGACGAGCTCGGTGAGGCTGAGCACGAGGGTGTAGAGGTGCTCTTCTCGGTGACGGTTGCGAGTCTGAGGCCATTGCCCAATGGGCGGATCGCAGCCACGCTCGTCGCTACAGTCCAAGAGGAGCGAGCACAGCGTCCAAAGGTGACAGACAAAGTCTTCCGGGTCATGGAGGTAGATGAGGTAGTAGCAGCCCTTGGTTATCGTCTCGAGCCAGAACTGTTGGCGAGCTTCCCGTCTTTGCCGGTACGTAAAGAGGTACCTGTTATCAAGGACCGCCATTGGGTGGCTAGTGGGATCTTTAACGGGTTAGAGAATGAGATATCTCGAAGAATGCCGGTTGGAGATCTTTCCGTAGGTCGTGAGCGAGCTCGCTCACGTGCCCAGATCGCCCTTGGTGATCGGGTTTATGTCGTTGGCGATTCGCTCATTGGTCCCTCGACGGTAGTTGAGGCGATGGCACAGGGGAGAAAGCTCGGCAAGAGCTTGCTTTCTCGATCTTCGCGACATGCGCCTTCGTCCGCTGGACGTCTGCGTCCGCCTAGGGTGCTTATCAGTATTGACTCCCCCGGGGGTACAACGCGGGCTTTAGCTATGAGGTTGGCCGAACTCCTCAGCATGGTCACTAACGAGATCGTTGCTGTTCCGGTTGATCAAGTTACGCCTGAGCTAGTTGCTGATTACGACCTCCTCATCTTGGCCACTTGGGTTGACGGCATGGTTGTAGGCGGCCAGCACGCGAGTGCTGCAACGCAGCAACTTGTAGGTCAGCTCCTTCCCGGTAGTTCAACGGATGTAGCGGTCCTGTTGACCTATGGATTCGATCCTGGGCATGCTCTTGATCGCCTCGCAAATGCAGTTACTGGTCGTGGCTATGAAGTAGTCGCCCAGTGCGCGATGAAGAGTCATGCTGATGGACTGTTCCAATTCGTTCGTGACTTGTGCGGTGCTGCCTGGCCAGACGTCGATGCAGCTGGGCTACTCAAGATGATGCTTGATACCAATGAAGTTCATCCTGACGATATTGGGAAGACGATTGGCATAAGGCCTGATCTGGCAGCCGCGGTGGCGCGTTCCATCAATGAAGTTCGCGCGCTGCAGGGAGGCAGCGGATTGACAGCTAATGCTATGAACACTATCAATGAGTTGCAGGCAGCGATTGATTCCTGGAGGCGCGGAGACTCTCCACGGCAGCAGAGCTATCGCGCCAGTGTGGAAGTATAGAACTTTGGACCTCATCCCCTCGGCACACAACCCTAGGGTGGCTTCGGTCGCCCTAGGGGAGGGGAACCGAACCGTTCCCAGTAGGGAACCCTATGACCTCATCCCTCTCGGCACACAACCCCTATGGGATTAACGATACTCTAGTCGGGTGTTGAGGTAGTTGTCAACCGTGTTCCGATGATAGGACCCAAACTCCAACGACGAGCAACTGCCTCAGGCGGCGGCGCACACGGTCTATCGACTTTAATTAGGCACAGCAACATAGGAGGGGCGCGGTGGCTGGGGCACCTTTAGAGGACTATTGGCGCGGCCCTGCACATTGCACTCGATTGTCTCTATTCGGCCGAGATGTAGGGTTATGCATTCGTAGAGGTAGCTTCTGATCTCTGTAGCTGAGCAACTATTGCCGGCTAGCAGTACACAGGCTTCAGATCTGGTGCCGTTTTGTCATCATGTGAGATAAGAGTGTCGCACTTCTGTTGATGCTTGCCTCAGCCGCCCGGCAGATTAACTTGGTCCGGTCATGTTGTGGTAGAATACAAGTATAAGACATGTACGTATACCTCGCTACTCGAGTGTCGCTGAGGAGATCAGGGCGGAGATTTCGTCTACCGATTTCCGAAATGGCGACCTCTTGCCATCCGAAGCCGATCTCGGCTCTCGGTTTGGTGTGTCGCGCATTACTATCCGGAAGGCGCTGGAGATCCTTCGTAACGAAGGACTTGTGGAGTCGCAGCAGGGAAGAGGTTGGGTGGTTACGCGTGCTCCATTTCGACAAGTGCTCGGCGAGTTTTCCACTATAGAGCATCAACTTGAGGAGATCGGTGTTGTGCCGCGGAGGCAGATTGTCGCGTCGCGGATCATTACGGCGACCGGGAGACTTGAAGAGGTGCTTGGCGGTGGTGAGTTGCTCGAAGTTACCCGGGTAAATCTAGCTGATGGTGCGCCGTTCGCAAAGATTACGGTATGGGTGCCGTCGTATCTGGGCAAGGGCCTCTCTATTGTTGATCTCGAGCATCGTTCCTTCTATGAGCTGCTTAGTGGTTCGCGATTGTTGAAGCGACCTCTAAAGCGCGCTGTCCAGACTATCGCAGGGGTCAGTATCAGCGATGGCGATGCTGAACTCCTTCACGTTGCCCCGGGGGTGCCTGGACTCTTGTGTGAGCGGATCACTTTCGACGACGAAGATCATCCGGTCCTCTTTTCGCGGTCACTTTTTCCTGCGTCGATGGCGGTTTTCGAGATTGAGCTCGCCCCAGCGCTTAACTCAATCGCCCCTACTGGGCTGCGCCTCATGGAGTCGAACTAAGATGAGTTAGTCGCCGCGAGTCAAGGGCGAAGGGCGTTTGACGTGTGTGGCGGTTTTCTAAGTCAGGCGACCTTGCGTGTGCCGAACCAGTGTCATATCAACCCGTTGGGGGAGACGTGATCCGGCTGTTGACTGGTCGTGGAGATCGATCGATTCTATTGCCGATTCGTCTACGGAGGAGCTTAGATAGCTACCAGCTCGGTCGAACACCTGGTGTTTAGGTTTGCAGATTGGGAGTGGTTTTAGCTGTTAGCTTCGGGAGCCAAACAGTTTGGGCCACTTACGTGGATCTCTATGACCATGACGATGTCCATTCGTGCGCCACTCCTCAACCCAACTTCGTGACGAAGCGGGGAAGGGTAAGGCTTCGTTCGGTTGACGGGCGGTGTAAAAGTCGGTTGCCGCCTCGCGGCCTAGGATACCTAGGGCATGAGTGATGCGATCGTTGAAGTCGGCTACTCGTTCTTGATCTCGAGCTAACAGTGGTTCTCCGACGATGACTGTAGTGGAGCCGGGGTGGATTCGGTCAGCGGTCTTGCCGAAGATCTCATAGGTGCCGTCAATGAAAATCGGTACCACCGGCCGGCCGACTTTGATCGCAATTTGGGCGGCACCAGACTTGAGTTCTTGGGTGAGTCCATCGGGCGTCCTCCCACCCTCTGGAAAGAGAACGAGGTTCCAACCCTCCTCCAGGAGCTGGGTGGCCAACTCTGCCGATGCACGCGAGGGTCGTACTCGGTCGATGGGGATAGCGCCGAGGAGTGTGGAGGAGAAGAAGCCCTTCGTTCTACGGTCGAAGAAGAAGTCGGCTCCAGCGCCGACGACGGTGTGGTGGCGTAGCTTGGGTGGCAACACGGTGAGAATGAGTGGAGTGTCGAGGTGGCTTTGGTGATTCGCCACGAAGATGATTGGTCGCTCCAGTGCCTCTAGCGCTGATGCATTGATGATTGTAGGTTTTGTGATCGAACGAGTAAGTGGGGCAATGCTGGTGTCGAGCAGGAAACTGCGTACGCGTCGAACAACCTCTTTGCGCGAAAAACTGGTGTCGTAGTTTGTGCCGGTGGCATGAGTTCGCGGTGGGATCATCGATCCAGGTGGCGTTGGTCGACGCAACAGGAACTCTGCTAGCGGGCGTGGAGACTTCCTAGTAGACATCGGCCATCACCAAGGGGGGAGAGTGTAGGTGCATGATACTGGGATCAGGTCCGACTATCGTTCGGGCCATCTCAAGAGCATCAGCCATTGTGGATGCCGACTGGAAGCCAAGACGGCGAGTCGTTTTTGGATCGCCACCAAGGATGATGACGCCACCTAGATGGTCGAGGGCATGGGCACCCCAATACCACATGTAAAACGGATGTACGCCGTGATAGGCATTGCCGGTCCGATAGAGGTGGATGTACCAGGGATCGCGAGCGAAGGACTCCTCGTACTTGGACTCGATCACCAGCGGATCGGTGGTTTCACTGAGTACCTGGTCGAAAAAGTCTACATAGCTCGGGTGGAATGCTGGATCGAACTCGGGACGGTTTGGGTGGGACATGATAAGCACACCACCCTTTCGCACCAGTGGCTTGTTGCGGTACATATTGAAGAAGTAACCAAGCCCAAGGCAATAGACCAAGATCGGATTCATGATGGAGTTGACGTTATAGGGCCCGATGAACGGGAGCCCAAGGGTCAAGATGTCTGACTGGCCGTCCACTCTAACTAGTTGCTGTTGGTAGACGCGCTCAAGTGTGATCTCGTGGACCGCCTCTACCTCCCCAGCGGTGATTCCGGTCACGCCATAGGGAGATCGCACCGACTGGAAGATCTGGCGGGCGAGGTGGGGTGGAGTCCTCTTTAATGCCTCGCTAGAGGCGATGAAACTTCCACGATCTCGAAGGTTCCATTCCCATTCTCGCTTGGAGAGAAAGCGGAAGTTCTCTGGAAAGGTAGCGGTGTTAAGCGTCGTCTCAATCTGGAAGATCTTGACTCCAGCATCTTTGATCACGTGACCCATACGCCAGTTAGATGAGTGTAGTTCTGAGTTGTGTCGATCCATGAACGATCGCGAGTGGACCATGGTGTCGACGTTGTGGTGGAATTTTATGGAGTCATAGCTAGCGAGTCCGGTCGCGACTGACTTGTGCCCACCATCCATCGAGACGAGGTTGATGTTGACGTAGACCAAGAGGTCGCTCTCGACTGCGCGACGGTTGAGCTCTACAAGTTCACCACGGTCCGTCTCTCCAACCACGGTCATGTTCGTCTTATCTTCGGCATCGTGCTGAGTTAGTTGCCCCCTGGGTGCGAGAGCATTGTAGACCCGATTACCAAGCGCATGGCGAAGCTCTCCTTCGGTCATGCGACGATGGAGTGCGAGAGCTGCGATGAGGGCAACGTCGGTGACGCCAGCTTCGGCTGCACGTTCTAGCACAGCCTCTATCACCAGTGAGCGAATGTCAGGTGACGTCATCTGCGGGAGTGGAAGCGAGACATCGTCAAAGGCTATCGTCAGCTTCATGTTTGCGTTCAGCAGACTCGACAGTGGTTGTGCATCGCCAACCGGGTTGTCAAGTGCCTTCTCGATGGCGGCGCGAACGTCATTGATCGGGTTCAATGGCTCTGGAGGATAGAGGATGCGTGACCCTCTTGGCAGACGCTCAAGCCGGAAGGACTCTCCGTGCCAAAATAGCGTCGGAGGAGTCGCGCGGTCAACCTCGAGAACAAATCCGGGTCTAGGCATCGTGTACCGACTTTCTTTTTGTGAGATCGAAAACAACTTTAATGGCGTCCTCGCGGCCACCGTGATAGGCCTTGCGAAGGGCTGGAACATACTCATTGAGTCGATATCTATGAGTTACGAGCCTACCTAGCCCTAGCTTAGGGGCCAGGTGAAGGGCGATGTCGAAGGTGCGTGGTAGTCCATCGCTACTAAGCAGTCCAATTCGCTTGGCGGTCGCTGGGTCGAGCTGCTCTTGGCCGTAGGCATAGGCGCCCTTTAGCGTGATCTCGCGGTGCCAGAGTGGAGCGAGATCCAATGATTGCCTCGATGGCATGCCGGCCATGATGACCTCGCCGCCTGGACGCACGGTTTCGACGGCTGACTCGATGGTCGAGGTAGAGCCCACCGCATCGATAATGGTGTCAAAACCATCGCTCAGATACCGTCCTACACGCTGGCTGGCGTGTAACCGACGAGCAGCACCGAGGAGTTCATCAGGATACAGCACCTGAGTGGCGCCAAGATCCTTTGCGAGCTGGCGTTGCAGGGGGTGCTTGGCGACCACGGTGATTGAGTCGTACTCACCGAGCTGAGCAGAGGCTGCTAGGGTTGTGAGCCCTACGGTACCAGCACCGATGATGGCAAGGTTGCCTTGGCGGCGACTTGGCGCAAGGCTGATATGAATCGCGCAGGCTAGTGGCTCGATCATCACAGCGTCCTCGAGTGTCAATGTCTCTGGGAGCAGGTGTAACGCGCGCTCATGGGCGATGAATTCATTTGACCAACCACCACCGGTAGAGGCGCAGTAGCCGAGCTGTATTCCCTCTTTGAGATCTCCTATGGCTATAGACTCGCAGCGTTGCGTCTCACCAGCCGCACAGAACCTGCACGGGGCGAGACCCCTTATCGCGCACGTGAGCGCGGGTTCTACGACGACTCTCTCTCCTGGGCGGTCTACTCGCTCGCCGACGATCTCGTGCCCAGGCGTGAAGGGTAGCGAGGTGAGTGGATCAAAGTAGCGAGAGGAGTTGAAGAATACGGTGGCGATGTCTGACCCACAGATTCCAGAGAGCAGCGGTCGTACTCGTACCCATTCGTTGGAGGGCTGTCTCGGAGTATCGACGTCCTTTAGGCTGAGCGGACCGGACTCGATAGCCTTGTCTGTCAGCCGATCCTTTAGAAACCGTGCTGTTAGAAATCTGGCCGGCGACCGGCTAACGACTAGTGCCTTCAAAGCTGGCCTCCGATCGGGAGGAAGATGTTGCCATACCCCTTCGCGCGTGACCACTCTTCAATTAGCCATCCGCGGCGCCGGGCAAGCTGGCGCAGTTTGGTATCTGGGTTTACGGCTACAGCTGCACCGGCGGCCTCGAGCATCGGGAGGTCGCTTGTGGAGTCGGCATAGGCGATCGTCTCTTCGATCTCGAATCCGTGGCTCTTGGCTAGCTTGCGCAATAGGTCACCGCGCGCCTCCCCAATCGGGAGTGCGCCAGGGACCTCACCCGTCAATCGACCGTTGTCATCGGTGGTCATCTCCAGAGAGATCATCTGATCGAACAACGGTGCCATAGGGGCAACGGCAAAGGAGAGTGCACCGGTGATGCAGACGGTGAAGTGGCCTGCGCGCCTATGAGCGCGCACGCGCGCAAGGCCGAGGGGAAAGGATTTGCGGAGCAAGTATCCGGTGAGAAACTCAGGTGCCTTGCGCTCCAGCTCTTCGAGCTCGGCACCACGGTAACGCCGATAGAAGTAGCGGAGGAAATCGGAGCGATCGTGATTATCGAGCGCTAAGAGCTGTGGGGCCTCGGCCAAGAGGCTCGCTGCGATCGCCAGCCTCTGACCTCCCTCTACGCTCGCTGTCGCAAGCCAAGAGAATGAGTCAACGACGTTCGCCGCCAGGATGGTGTTTTCTAGGTCGAATGCCGCCATGCGATGACCGGTGAGGAGCGAGGCTCGAAGTCGGTCTTCCCTGGATGTCCGCTTTGGGGCGCTGCTCTTGGGGCGGGTACGTGCGCGAGCGTGCTCTACTACCGATGGAAGGTGTGTCGTTAGCACGAACGACTCCCAGTCGATCAAGCGTGGGTCCATTGCTATCGTTGCTCGCTCAGCATCATCGAGTTCGGAGGCTAGCTCTAGTAGATTATCGGCAAGATAGATGGCCTCGCATTCGGCGTAGGCACCGTATAGCTCGACGTATGAACTGGCCCGTTCAAGGCCCTGTTGAGTCTCTGCGAGCTGGTCTTGATATTCGACGAAGTTCGATCGCAGCGGCAGTTTCGAGATGATCTTAGTTGAGGTGTCAACCAATCGTTTGGAACGCCGTAGCGTCGTCTCCACCTGGCCCCGAGCAGGATAAGTCCACTCTGGAATCGCAATCGCCTGTCCAATCTCGTCGTAGAGTGGATTTTCGCTGAAGTACTTACGAATAAAGCCAACTAGCTGACGATACTTGAGCGGGTTCACGGATCCAGATGCAGAGTGATAGTGCTTGACGCTCTCAGGTGGATGCGCTGCAGCCGTCAGAATTGCGCCTACGACCAGATCGACGGGGATAACGTCGACGACACCTTCAGGGACTCCAGGAAAATCCTTCAGGAGTCCACGAGCGAATGAAATGATAATCGGCTCCGCCATGCGAAAACCACGAATCCAGCCAGGAAAAGGGTCACGGAGTGCAGACTCGATGATCGAGGGTCTGACGATCGACAGAGGGACTTGGCCATGCTCCGATTCGAGTAACCTTTCCCCTAGGGCCTTGGTCATCGCGTAGGCATCAGGCCACCCCAGGCTTTGAGCTCTGGCACGGCCCTTGGCCACCATCTCATCCTTTACCCATTCAGCACGCAGTCGTTCGATCTTCTCCGAAAGGAGCGCAACTCCTGCAGCTCCAAGCTCAGCAAGTGCAATCGAACGCAGTTCAGCCAGGGTGTCTGGCTCTCGACTGGAGGCCTCGGTGGAGGTGCGCTGTGCACGCGCGGCGTTGACCTCTTGTTGCCAAGGGATGTCTGGATAGTGAGGTTGCTCGGTTAGTGAGAGCTCTGGGGCGTCTCCCTTCCGGGAGCCAGCGACATAGGCGGTGGAGACGGATACGAAGTGTCCTTTATCCTCAAGATTGGATCGTGCTTGCTGGTAGGCGTGCATCACCCGTGTTGGCCCGAGAAGATTTATCTCAATAGCCTGGTCGAACATGGCGTCAAAACTCACGGTAGCAGCGGAGTGAACTACGATGTCGCTGTTGGCAAGCAGTCGCTGACCCTCTTCGTCGAGTCCGAGGCCGTCGGTGCCTACGTCGCCTTTGGCGATGCTTACTCGATTCGCGATCTCGTCGCGGAAACGTTGCGAACCCCATTGATCGCGGAGTCGATCGAAACAGTTATTTCTGAATAGATCCTTCTCGGCGCGCCCCTCTGCGGTGATAGCCCGCCCAGGACGAATGAGCAAGACCAGCTTGGTCTCTGGTAGTGCTCGAAGCACGGTCTCTACCAGAGCCGTTCCCAAAAACCCGGTCGCGCCGGTTACAAAAATAGTTTTTCCGCTTAGTGCAGATTCGAGCACCGTATTATCCCCATCATGTGAGTTGTCAGTTTACGCCGTGTCAGGGACGGCTGTTGCGCCTACGCCTAGCCTCGCGTTTGGAGGGAGGTTTGGGTGGGGTATAGCGCTTTGATGCGGTAGGCCTTGGCCTGGGTGCCATCATGGCGGCGCTGCTACCAGACGAGCTTGGAGGAGCTAGTCCAGCCTTCTTTGCCAGCCGCGCCTGACGTCGTAGCTCGACTTGGGCGCGATCAACCTTGAACCCAACGAAAACGCCCCAAGCCATCAGAGGAAAGGCAACTAGCACGAGGCTGCCCCATCCAGCGCCTAGTGCGACGACGATTGCACCAACTCCGGCGAATCGGCGTTGGTTGCGATAGATCATGAAGGCTGTGATCGCCATCAACACTAGTCCTTCGGTGATCGCGACGGCTGGATTATTGAGGAAGGATGCATTTTTTGCTGGCTTTACTTTGCCAATAATGACTGGAGTCCAGATGGCGATGTAGGCGATAGCGGTGAGCGCTACGATACCAAAACCTATCTGACGTTCGCGTTTTGAAAGTGGGGCGGCCATACTTGGGCAAGCCTAGTGGGATAGGGTCTGGCTGCGTCCAGGTAGCTAGATTCGACTCCGAGAGTATGCTGAGCATCGGTTGGATGGCGGAGATTTCCACTACTTGCCCATCATCGGGAGTTCTCGATATAGAGAGGCAATTGAGTTCGCAACGGGACAGCCGATGGTAGCGACTAACCGAGGAGCCCTGAATGGAGTTAGCTTATGACGATTGAAGAGCGTAAGGAGCGCACCCGTGCCTTGCTGGCCGAGGTGGCAGCCGATCTGTTTGTCATGAAGGGCTTCGATCACACTACGGTCGAGGAGATCGCTCAGGCCGCCGATATCTCTCCACGCACCTTCTTTCGATACTTCGCCACCAAAGAGGAGGTGGTGATGAGTTTTCTGTGGCTAAAGGTCGACAAGCTGCTTGCTTCCTTGGCTGTTAGACCCTCTGACGAGAGTCTGTTAGAGTCAGTGCAGGTGGTGTTTCGTTCGACGGAGGCAGACTCCGATGTAGACAGAGACCGGCAGCTGTTGCGCCTGTTGGCAACCACACCATCGCTGCGTGCTCGTTGGTTGGTGGATGGCTGGGAGTCAGCGGTTCGTCTGCGTCCGATCATCGCTGGGCGCCTCGGACTCGAGGAGTCGAGTTCCCGGGTTGGGTTGATTGCTAACGCTCTGTTTATGGTCGCAGAGACGGTGCTTGATCAATGGTCTTATGATGGCGGTGATTTTGTTGGCGACATGCTTGCCGCCCTTGCTCTGTTGGATCGAGGAGGGTTGCTGAGCACTGGTGGTGAAGGGATCTAGTCTCGCCGAGCAATCCCTATCGGGTTTAGCTCAAAATTTTGCCATGATCGCGTGAGGGACTCGTGCGTTGATCAGAGTTCGTAGTCGTAATGACAACTAATCAGTTTCGACGACTGTCGCCCTCGTGGATTTCGCAATCTCGAGGGCGACGGCCGTGGGGGAGACGATAGATGGTTATGACGCGGTCGGTTGTGCAGTCCTGCACTGGGCAAGGGTGGCAACGTTTTCGTCCACTACTACATGAGAAAGACAGAGAATCTCTGGCACTAAAGTGCTAGCGATCCTGTAGTACTTACGTCTCCCTACACGTTCTACAGCGATGAGCCCACAGGCTGCTAAGCAGCTGAGATGCACAGAGGTTCGTCCTTGCGACAGCCCTGATGCCTTCACGCACTCTGTGGCACCTAGACGACCAGCGGAGTTGATCGCAACAAGCAACTTGAGCCGCGTCGGGTCGGCAAGGGCGGCAAAGAATCGGCTGAGATGAGGGATGTCCTCCCCTTGTACAAGAGTCGCCTGCGTCTGCAGGAGCCCAGATTTGGAGAATTTAGAGGGCAGCGAGCGCATCGTGGATCCTTTCAATCATTGTCTCGACGACGGATGGCCAGGCGGCAAGGTTTAGCCGGAAGAACTCTGGTGCTCCTGGCAGGTAATCCTCCCCTGGGCCTACCGCTACTCGTGCACGGTTGAGTAGAAACTCATAGGCGGACTGGCCGGAGGGACGCCTTAGCAGCTCACCCCAGAGGAGATAGGTGCCTTCGCGCTCTGTGATGGTTATACCGTCTTGATCTCCCAACCCCTTTATGACGAGGTTGAAGTTCTCATCGATGATGGTGCGAACCTCGGCGAGCCAATCGCCCTCGGTCCGGTAGGCTTGTGTGCCGACGCTGAGCCCAATAGAGGTAGCTTGCGAGAGCGCTAGGAGAGGACTGCCTTCGATGCGAGAGCGGAGCTCGGTGTCGCTTGGCAGTTCGATATGAGCTACCTTGAGGCCAGCGATGTTGAATGACTTCGACGGTGACGCGAGGACGACTGCACGGCTGGAGCTTTCGTGATCGAGCGAGGAGTACGGAATATGGACTGTACCCGGTGCGCGAAGGTCCTGGTGAATCTCGTCCGAGATGACGATTAGCCGTTCCCTTTCCGCAATCTCAGCGATCATCGTCAATTCGTTCCTGGTGAAGACACGTCCTGTGGGATTCTGGGGATTACACAGGATGATCGCCTGTACATGCTCCTTGGCAGCGACTCTAGCGACGAGGTCAAAATCGATTGTGTAACGTCGATTGATTCGCTGCATAGGGACTGGAACTAGCTCGCGTTCGGCGTCGTTCACAACCCGAAAAAACGGTGGGTAGCTCGGCGTAAGGACGATAACTCCTGCCCGAGGGTCGGTCACCGCCATAATGATAATTCGCAGTGCTGCCACTACGTCAGCAACGGTTGCGAGAGAGTTGGGTTGGGTGCCAAAGTTGTTCTTGGCCCAGTCCTGGTAGGAGAGCTGGTAGTTCATGACTAGATCGGGCGAAGGGTATCCAGTATCGCCTCGGTCGAGAAGTGTGATGCCGGCCTCAAGGGCTTCTTTGGGGGGTGGAAAATCCATGTCCGCTACCCACGCCGGCAAGACGTCTGCTGGGTAGCGTTGCCATTTGATGGAATGAGTGCGGCGGGCGCGAACTGCGGCGAAGCTCTCTTCAGCGGGAAATTGCAACGTCATGGTAACCAAGTGTATTCCGTTGAAAAAGCGATTGTTGAGTTCGGTGTCAGCCGATCGGATGACAACCTTTGCCCAGCTTGCGACTGTTTTTCATGATAGATCACACCGTAAGTCTTTGGATTCAGCTCGGGAGGATCAGTTTTGGGAACAAATCTGCTAGGTTGGTAGTTGAAAATGGCAGTGACTGACAGAGTTCTAAAGGCAGTTAGCTGATTATGCCCTAGTTGGCGTAGTGGTAAGAAAGAAGGAGAGAGAATGGATTCGTCCCAAAGTGTTACGAGGAGGGGGCTTCGAGGCAGCCCGTGGTGGTCGCTGGTTGCGGTGGCCTTCGGCGTCATTATGGTTGGTCTGGATGCAACCGTCGTTTCGATTGCGAATCCGTTTATCGCTAGAGGACTACATGCGAACCTCGCGGACCTGCAGTGGGTAACCAATGGCTATCTGTTGGTTACAGCGGTCCTCCTTATTCCAGCCGGCAAGCTTGGTGATCGTGTTGGCCGTCGAAAGATCTATCTGATCGGGATGGCTGGCTTTGCCCTCGCGAGCGTCGGAGTCGGGCTATCGGGTTCGATTGGTCTAGTTATTTTGTTCCGTGTCTTCCAAGGGGCGTTCGGGGCGTTCATCATGCCAAACACGCTGGCGATCTTGCGTAAGACCTTCCCACTCGAAAAGCTGAATACTGCCATAGGAGTATGGGGTGCGGCCTCCGCGATCGCCATCGCAGGAGGACCAATCGTTGGAGGTCTTCTCGTTCAGGACGTCTCCTGGCAGTCTGTGTTCTACCTAAACCTCCCGGTCTCGATCATTGGCATCGTTATCAGTGTCTTGGTGTTGTTAGAGAGTCGCGAGACTGATGTGGAGTCTCCGGACTTTCCTGGGATACTGACGCTAGCTGCGACCCTGTTTCTGCTGGTCTTTGGCCTGATCAAAACGCAGACCTGGGGTTGGACGGATCCGAAGACGCTCGCCTGTTTCGGAGGGGCTATCATCTTTGCGGCTCTTTTCATCTTTGCCGAAGGTCGAGTTAGCAGTCCGTTGCTGCCACTCAGGATCTTCGCTAGCCGGGCGCTCTCTATGTCCACCATCAGCGTGATCCTTAACTTCTTCGCCTTCTATGGTGTCATCTTCTTTGTCTCTCTCTATCTGCAGGAGGTTCATGGATATTCGCCGATACAAGCTGGTGTTCGCCTGTTGCCGCTGACGGCGATGTTTGTTGTCTCTGCTCCGCTCGGCGCAGCCCTGAATCAGCGTTTTGGTCCGCGATTCCCAGTAACGATTGGCATGCTTTTCGCCGCTGTCGGTCTATGGATTCTTACGAGCCTCGAGGTGAATTCGAGCTATACCCTGCTCGCCGTTCCCTTCGTAATACTGGGTCTTGGAGTCGGTTTCGTTCTGACTGCCACCTCTGACGCGATAGTGGGCAATGCACCATCCCAGGATGCTGGGGTAGCCGGCGGGGTTCAGTCGACGGCGTTACAGATTGGTGGAGTTATTGGAACCTCCGTACTCGGTTCGGTCCTCCTTGATCGAGTGGGTTCGACGCTGGTGAGTAAAATGACCAAGGCAGGGGTCCCTGGCTCACTGGCACCGAAGTTGCTGGCTGCAAAACCGTTGATAGCAGAGGGGGCGGCGCCGCATGTCGCTCATATCCCGGCGCAGTTGCAGCTGGCTATCACCAATGGATCGCACGCGGCATTTCTCTCTGGACTCCATGTTGCGATGGTGGTTGGCATCGTCGTATGTCTACTTGGAGCAGGGACAGGGTTCGCAATTGGCAACAAGCGACCATCTGAGGACAATGTCCCCGAGGAGACGATTGCAGACTGATAGTGTCCTCTGCTGGCCATTGCTGCGTTGTGACCAGGTTCGACAGAGATTTAGCTCAATGGCCATTGCTGGCATGGTTAGCCATCGGGAGTCAAATTTGTCGGCAGCATACAAATGTTCTGACAGCTCACTCAGCCGCTTCTTGGCAGGGAACGGCTGGGTGAGCTTTATAGTTGTCGTTCTAATCCTCGCTTAGTCGCACGTTGCCAGCGATGCTGACTGTTCTCTAAGTCTCTCTAAGTCGGTCAATGATCTGTGTCTATGGCTGGGCGCATGACGGTGAACGGCCAGTTCTCCGCCCATCTGTGTGGTAGTGGCTCAGATGGCTGACCTTGCTCTCATATCTGGACCACTCTCAATGGATCAGCAGTTCGTCCTGGCTGGGACTGGTGACTCGTAATTCTTTCGACAACACGCAGGTGCTGTGTTATGCTCTCAGTCACCGAACGTGTTCTCCCTATCTCATCGAGCTGTCATAATCCAACCATTGACACTGGTGGGCATGATAATTGGTGGTGGTCGACTAACCACTCTTATGGTTAGGCGTCCTAGAACAGCTACTGCGGCGCGATTAGAGGAACTAGTTCAGCCTCTGTGGTTGTGTATGTGATTCACGACGATAGTTGCCAAGAGAATCGGAGCTAAACGCGATCAAAGATTGTCGCGCAGATGACCCTTCAGCCAGGACAAGATCTTGGTTGAGTTATGAAGCGGTGTTGATAAATGTCCTTCATCGGGTAGTCGCAGCAGCTCACTGCTGTGTATGTGGTTTGCTAACCAGCTGGAATGCTGTACCGGAACCATCAGGTCCTGATCACCTTGCCAGATTTGCACCGGGGTAGTCATCGCATCAAGTTCAAATCCCCACGGCTTGACAAAGGCTAGATCGTCATCGAGCCACCCGTCAATTCCGTTGCTCAAGGCGTGGTCAAAGTCATCGACGATCTCCTTTCCGAGATGTCGGATGGCTGCCACATCAACGGGGGTCAATAGTGTGGCCATGGTGGCAACTATGGAATCAACGTCTGCGGCCACCATCGCCTCCCGCGCCTGATTTAGATACTGACTGAGATTGTCGGCGCCTTGAAGCGCCAAGCCAAACTCGTCGAGGTTATCTTCCCCCATCCCCTCAAGGAAGTCGAGATCATCTTGACCGTATGCTCCGACACCACTTATCGAGGCGACGGCGACTACTCGGTCTGGAAGCAATGCTCCGCATGCCAGCGCATGCGGTCCTCCCCCCGAAGTTCCATAGCAAGCACAGGTGGCGATCTCTAGGTAGTCAAGGAGCTCTTTGATGTCGCTGGCCACGGAAGCTACTGATCTGCCTGGATCCCTAGAGGAGCTTGCGTAACCCGGTCGAGTTGGAAAGATGAGACGGACCCCAAGTTCGGCAGCGTTAGCAAGCTCATAGTTCATTGGAACGCCAGCTCCAGGGGTTCCATGGTGTGCAATGACCGTGTAGCGTCGGTCAGGTCCAGAGTCAAAATACTCGAACCTTCTACCGTCGCTCAATTTGAGCTGATTGAGTGCCATCGCCTCCCTTTCTTAAGTTGCTTTCAGGATCACGCTAGTGGGCATAGCCGAATGATGTTGATCACCAAAAACAGTTTTGGAATGGCGAGGCGTGCGAGACAGTCTGCCAAATCATCACCCATTATCGAGCAACGGCGGAGCTTCCGCTAATACCGCACGTGCCATGGCGAGGCGAGCAGCGCAACGTTCCGGCATGGTCTGCCAGTAGTACGGGAAGGTCATCAGCGCGATTGCCAGCGCCCAGGCCCGACCTCGGATCCAGGTGACGTCATCAACTTCAAGGCGAGATCGAAACAATTCGCGGCTTGGCGGGTTGAGTAGTTCCCATGCGATGACGAGGTCTACAGTGGGATCCCCAACGGAGAGACAGTCAAAGTCGACCACCGCGGCCAGTCGACCGTTTTGGACCAACAGATTCTCGGCGAGCAGGTCGCCGTGTAGCCACCGCGCAGTCGCCGGCTCGGCACTGTCAGGTAGCGCGATCGCAGCCTCCCAGACTTTTTGGCAGCGATCGAGGTCAAGGTCAAGGCCGTGAAGTCTGCGACAGTCATCGAGGTAGCTCCGAATGTCAGCATCTATTGACACTAGCGATTCACTGCGGTAGTGGGAAAGCAACGGGTCTGTGAGCGCGTCAGCTGGAACTTCGAGCTCCCCGAGAGCCTTGATGAAGTTGGCTAGGTCTATTGCAGATCATCAGCTGTGGAGCTGTTGTGATCAGCAGATGCTAACCCTGGTGTCTTCCCTGCTATCCAGTTCATGATCACCCAGCGCTCCGGGAATCCGAGATCAGGCTCGCCGATCGCAATGATCTTTGGGACTGCAACTGGTGATGCGGCAGCGACAAGAGACAGCCATTGAGCTTCCTTGTCAATATTTGCTGAGCCTCCCCGTTGGCGAGGTAGTCGCACCAGGAGGTCATCGCCAAGCCGGAACAGGATGTTGGTCGACCCGCCGGCGTCAAGAGGTCTTAGCGGTTGATTGCCGAGGTGGGGAAAGGAAGAGTCGATGAGCCTGCGCACGAGTGGCAAGTCAAGCTCAATCTCATCCTCGTGCAATGTTACCACAGCTCTATCCTAACGAGCGCTCAGTTTGGAGCTAGCCTCAGGTGTTGGTGGGACACTCACACCGCTACATTAAACAGTTGGCGCGCGGTGGAATGTTCTATCAGCAGAAGTCGCCATCAACCTCAGATTCACGCGCTTGCTCCGAGTTCGCTGTTGGGCGACCTAAGGCGCCGTCGTGCTCACTTAAGTTGGAGTGCTAACCCAAACTCGTCGAGGTTATCTTCCCCCATCCCCTCAAGGAAGTCGAGATCATCTTGACCGTATGCTCCGACACCACTTATCGAGGCGACGGCGACTACTCGATCGGGAAGTAGTGCGCCACAGGCGAGTGCATGCGGTCCTCCTCCTGAAGTGCCATAACTAGCACAGCGAGTGATCTCGAGGTGGTCGAGCAACTCCTTGATGTCGTTAGCAACGGAAGCAACGCTTCGACCTGGATGCCTGGAGGAGCTCGCGTAACCTGGTCGAGTTGGATAGATCAGACAGATGCCAAGTTCGGCTGCGTTGGCAAGTTCGTAATCCATTGGCGAGCCGGTCCCTGGAGTTCCATGGTGAGCGTTGATCGTGTCTTGATAGTTGGATCCAGTGTCAGAATACTCTAACGTTCTGCCGTCGCTCAGTCGGAGGTGTTCGATCGCCACATCTGTCCTTTCGTCAACTGCTATCACCCTCACGTTAGTGGAGTCAGCCTCGGTGTGGTTAGTCATCAGCGTGCCTGGAGCCTCTGATCCTCAGCGGCGTGGCCATGAGAGCCAAGCATTATGTAGGTCCTGTGAACTGGGGCTACCTTGCTAGCGCGCCACCCTCGCTCTCAGTATCAGTGTGTGCGTGGATTGCAAAATAATTGGATGAGGGCGAGAAGGCTGAGATGTCGAGATGGCTACCTACGATGAGGTGGTGGAGAACAGAACCAAGAGGTGGTGGTCCCACCCATGGATCAACTTCACTACGTAAAGTTCTCAGACGCTGTCGTCCGCCACTTTGCAGGAGCACTCGTTAGGCGGCGAAGGCGCCCCCCGAGTTCCTATTCCTGTAAGCATTCAGTGGACAGCGCACTTCGCCCGCCTTCCCACTCGGTGGACCTTGAGAGAGACAATAAGAACCGGATCCCAGCGCTTGCGGCAATTGACATTGCCCTGATTACTGCATCTCGCTCTGGTGGCATCGCCTACTCAGCATCCACGATTACGCTTGCCGAAATCAGGAAAGACGAAAAGGCGATGGTCAGAGCCTGATGAGATCTCCTTCGAAACCCAATTTGCTCTTTGTAGGCCAATCCCGATCGGTTGTGACAAGTGCACTCGCCTCTTTTTGAATAGCGGTAGCGATTACGATGGCGTCAGGCAGCTTGAGCTTCTGGCCGTGACGGGCTCGCAATCTCGCTGCCACAACGGCGGTTTCAATATCAAGTTCAGCCACCACGAGTGGAAGACGCTCGATGAACTCTCGAATCGCCATCACCGATGACTCGCCATTGCGTGCCGGGGACACAAGGGTCTCAGCAAGCGCTGATGCCGGTACTGCCATTTGATCACCGCGCTCTCGGGCGTGCGCCAACTCTCTCTTTGCCCCCGGATGATGCGCATCACTTTCATCGAAGAAACCAATGAGGATACCTGCGTCGATGACAGTCAGTCCCATTCGTTGCGAAGTTGCTCAAGGATTGCGTGATCGAATACTCCCGTCAAAGATCCGGAGAAACTCTCCAGAATGTCCTCTTCTCGTTCCAGTACAACCCGTCCCGGGCCATCAGCTCTGGCTATGACACGCTCACCGGCCTCCAAACCAGCGATTCGCATCTCGGCAATCGGAATAGTCACTTGGTGCTTTTCGCTAATCTTGGCGCTACGCCACTGTTTCTTTACTCGTTTCATATTTGTAAAGAATATCACCTCCCCACGAGAGCAGGCGATCTGAAAGGTGAGTTCAATAATTGCGTGACCTGGCAAGAACCCGGAGCGGACTTATTCGAGCGTCGTCACGATCCAACCGCCGCTGGAGTCTCTCCCTCCATAATGGAAGGATCCTGGTGCGAAGGATCTGGCGAACCTTTGGCTTAAAGCCCTACATAGTAGAGACCTTTACGCATATCCAATGACCCAGAGTTCATGCGAAAAGGTCAGAGACGTTGCTGGGATCTATATAAACCCACCAGAGGCGCACGATCGTGCTCTGTGTTGACGAGAAGACGAGAGGTGCAAGCCCTAAGCCGCACCCAACCCATGCTTCGGGTGGTGCCAGGGGTTCCCCTTGCGTCGAGGGACTTCAGTACAAGCGCAGGCGGTATCAGCAACCACAATGTGCGCCCTCGACGTCGCCTCCGGCAAGGTCATCACCAAGATGACCGTTGCCCATAGGGCTGTAGAGTTCATCGACAAGAAAGCACCTAAAGAGCTGGGAGTTCACGTCGCACTTAACAACTACGCAGCCTATAAGACCGATCCGGTGAGAACCTAGCCCCGTACTCTCCCTCGCCTTTCAGTTCCACTTCACGCCGACATTCCTTGACCCAATGAGAAAGGAGTTGGTGATTGTACGCATCCCTCCGGTCGGCCAGCACCCACCTGGAACTCGAGCAACCGGTCTAACAGCTGGTCGTTGAGGCGCTCATAGCGGAGCTGACCGTTGAAGCTCTCGATCCAGGTGTTCTGTTACGGTGAGCCCGGGTCGATGAACACGGTACTGGTACCGGTGAACCGGTACCAGTCGACCAGGACATTGGCGATGAACTCGGACTCGCATCGGAACAGACGTATACCGGGACGCCGCGGCTGGAGGCCAGGTGGTCCAAGCATCTGACCACTCCGTCGGCGTCGATGGAACACTCGACTTCGCAGGCGAGTGCTTCGCCGGTTAACGCGTCGACGACGTCGAGGATCTTGAACATCCCACCAGCCGCGGTCTGGTCGAACTGGAGATCCATCGCCTAGATCACGTTGGGTCGGATCGCGTGCACTGCATCCACTGGCCCATCGATGCCCCGTAGTGGCGGGGACCTTTTGCAGACCACGGCCGCCGTAGGCACCACCGATGGTCGAGCCAACTATGGCCGACTGCTGCGGCTTCGGGGGGTCCGGGCTGCACCGGATTCCGCTCGGAGGACGTCGATGAGGGTCGCGGCTGGTGCCGGCCGTCCGAGGAGGAATCCCTGGGCCTGGTCGCACCCAGCGGCACGCAACCAGCGGAGATCCTCGACCGTCTCGACCCCCTCGGCCACGATCCGAGCCCCGAGTTCGTGGCCTACGCCGATGATCCCGCGTAGGATGCGCCGGTGTCGCGGGTCGTCGCGCAGGAGGCCGCGGTCGATTTTGAGTTCGTCGACGGGCAGGGCGGCTAGGTAGGCGAGTGAGGAGTAACCAGTGCCAAAATCGTCGATACTCGTCTCGACCCCGAGGGCACGCAACTCCTCGAGGACGGAAAGAGTCCGGGATTCCTCGGGGAGCAGCGCGCCCTCGGTGAGTTCTGTGACGAGGCGGTGACCCGGAATTCCGGCCTGCCCGAGCCAACGCACCACCCGGGCGACTAGGTCATTGGCCAGGTCGTCGGCCGACACGTTGACCGACATGCTCAGCTCCAGGCCGTCGGCATCCCATCGGCGCAGCTGGTCGAGGGCGCGAGGGACGACCCAGTCGGAGAGCTCGGTCACCAGACCGGCGGCCTCGAGGGGCGGAACGATGCGATCCGCGCCGAGGAGGCCGAGGTCAGGGTGACGCCAGCGGACGAGAGCTTCGACGCCGGTGATCTCGCTGCTGGAGAGGTTCACCTTCGGTTGGAAGTACAGTACGAGTTGGTCGTCGCGGTCCAGGGCAGTGCGCAGGTCGTCGAGGAGGCGGGCGTCGCGGTCGCGGCCGCAGGTCGAATGGCGCGGGTGTCCCCCGGATGGCCGGGCGGCTCGTTTGGCGACGTACATCGACAGGTCGGCCGCCCGGAGCAGGCCGGTCAGATCGGCCCCGTCACCCGGGAAGGTGGCCATGCCGATGCTGGCGGTCACCTGGACGGGCGTTGAACCTAGGAGCACGGGCCGGCGTATGCTGGCGTACAGGCCGGCGGCGACCTCTTCGGGCCGCCCGTCACGGCCCGAGAGTAGGGCGATGGCGAATTCGTCCCCACCCATCCTGGCCAGGAGGTCACCATCGTCCAGCGCGGCGCGGAGGCGCCCCGCCAGCTCGGTGAGCAGCTCGTCGCCGTACTGGTGCCCGAGTTGATCGTTGACCTGTTTGAAGCGGTCGAGGTCGATGACCAGCACCGTCACCAAGTCGTTGGCAGCCGCGGCCGTCTCGAGAGCGGTGTCCATCTCTTGGGAGAAGGCCCGGCGATTGAGCAACCCCGTCAGCGGATCGTGACTGGCCTCGTAGCGCTCAGCCTGCCGGAGGCGGGCGTTGTCGACCACGACGGTGCCCTCGAGGGCGAGCTGACCCAGGCGAGCTCGGTCGCTCGCCCTCCAGTAGCGGCGCGGCGCTTGATCACCACATAGGACAAGGCCGAGCGGACCGTCGCTGGATAGGAGCGGGATGGCAGCGAGGGACCGTAGGCCGAGTACCTGCGCCACTCCGTTCTTCCTCACCCGGCCGGCGCCCCTGGTGTCGGTGATGAGGTCGGGGCCCGGGGTCGGACCTTCCACAGCCCTTCGCCACACCGGGGAGTCGGCGGCCAGCCGCCCGATCAGGCTGGCTCGGAGCTCCTCGTTCCGCCCTGGCCCGGCTCCGACGGTCGCCACCTCGCTGATGATTCCGGCCCCGTCGACCAGGTAGGCGCAGGCGGTCGGCAACCGCAGAGCTCGGGCCGCGGCGGCCGCCAAGGCCTCCGCCGCCTCCATCGGTGAGCAGGCCTGGACCCCGGCTTCGAGGAGTTGTAGCAACGCCGCATCCGCCGCATCCGTTTCGGCGTCCTCCGGCGCCAGGGTCTCGAGCCACGTTCCGGCTGCAGCGGCGAGGACCTCCAGTACCGGCGCGCCTGCTGCGGGGTCGGCGCCTTCGACAGTGAGCATCCCGACCTGGCGGGGATGTTGAAGGACCCGGCACCGGACTGACGGGGCGTAGGTTGAGGCGAGCAGCACCTGCTCGGCCCTGGTTGCGCCGGTGACGATCGAAGTGGTCCCGTCTAAGGCGGCGGCGTAGCACGGCAGGTCGCCGATGGGTATGACTGGCAGTGCCGACCAGTCGGCGGGGTCACGGTCGGATGTGATGCTCAGGTACGGGGTCACTACGCGGCCCTCTTCATCGAGGCGCCACACCGTGATCCGGCTGGCATCGAGCGGGCCCAGGGCGGTACGACAGACCGTCGCCAACCCTTCGTCGAGTGCACCCCGATCGAGGTTCTCCAACCTCAGCCCTTCCACTAGCTTCCTCCCGCCCGCCGACGCTCAGCCCGTAACGGCCTTCATACACGTGGCGGCGTCTCCCACTACTTCGGTCGTGGCGGCGGCCAGCTTGAGGTCATTGCCGACTTTTCGAAGGCTCTACTGCTTTTTCGGGGGTGGGTTGAGAGGCGTCTGATGGCGCACCAGCTCACTAACGGTAGGGAATCTCCGCTTTGACTGGCCGGGTCGGGACGGCTTGACTCCGATGGCAGGGTTGGAAGCGAGCAAGCCCTCGATCACCACGTCGGTGAGTAGCTTCTTCGCACCCCTAGGTATCGGGTCACGGTAGCCGGAACAGGCTCACCACCGATGCGGCTACATATGACCGCCGGAGGTCCGCTAGGCGGACAGCTCCGATTCGTGGCTCGATCTGATACCCCCAAATGCTCCTCTCGCGCGCGGTGGTCGAGTCGGTCGTCTGCCTCGCGGTTGACCACCGCTCCCACCGCTCGGCCACGGTGATCTTGCAGCCGCTTGGGTCTCGAGTGCCGCCGTGACGATGCTCTCGCAGGCGTTCCTGGCGGTAAGCCTCGGCCTCGGTTGTCGTAGTGGGCCGTATGTCGGTTGCCAGATGAGTTGTAGCACCGTGCCTCCCACCTTGCGGTCTTCCAGTGATGGGGGTGAAAGGCCTGTAACCGTTGTCGCCACCTCGGTCTAGATAGCGCTTGACAGTGACTTTGTAGTGGGCGCTAGAGGACTCGAACCTCCGACCTCAGCCGTGTGAAGGCTGCGCTCTAACCAACTGAGCTAAGCGCCCGCGACACGTAGATACTAGCCAGCTAATTTGTGGAAACTGTTCACGTGGTGCTCAGATTCGGTCGAGGGAGTCCTGGATCAAATACTTGCACACCAGCTCTGGGGTTCATCGAATGTTAAAGGCCCGTGTTTTTCTGCCGAAATGCCTAAAAGCGGTCAGCATGGCGCATGGAATGACGAGGTGTAGGCAATGCAGCAGCAGGTGGCAGGGGAAGGTTCGGGGGTCACTCAACTTGATGTTGAGCCCGTCGAGAGAGTGATCGCCTCCACGATTGCCGATCCAAGCACTCTTGGCATCGTAGCCCAGCCAATCGTGTCACTCGACGACGGCAATGTGGTTGGTTATGAAGCATTAGCCCGGTTCGCCGGTGAGATCCCCACAGAGCGCTTGTTCGAGGAGGCTTCCGAACTTGGAATGGGTGCAGAGTTGGAGGCTATTGCTCTAGATCGGGGTCTGGCGATACTTCACTATCTCCCTCACGGTTTTGTCCTCCATGTAAATGTGTCGCCAACATATCTCGGTATGCAAGATATACATCGAATCTTGCTTGCGGCACGATTGGATCGGGTGGTTATTGAACTTACCGAACATATCCCAGTATCTGAGACCGGTCAGTTGCGCCGACAGCTCGCTACCTATCGCTCGCTCGGTGCGCGTATCGCACTTGATGACGCAGGTGCAGGTTACGGAGGACTGGAGCTCATGTATGAACTCGAGCCCGACATGATCAAGATCGACAGGTTTCTCATCAGTGACATAGATCGCTCTGACACCAAGGCGGCTGTTGTTGCAACGCTTGTGGCCTCAGCTAGAGCCAAAGGCATCAAGGTAGTTGCAGAGGGAATCGAGACAGCATCTGAGTTTGATGCTGCCTCCCGTCTAGGGATCGACCTTGGGCAGGGGTATTGGATTGCACGGCCAGCAGCGGGTTTACCACGGATTGATGCAGCGAAGTTGTCACGACATAGCCGCATAGAACGCAACGTTACCCTTGGTAGGGAACTCGCTACGGTGACTGAACCGGTTACAACGGCGCTTGGGAGTTCGAGTTTTGTCGGTGTGCAGTTTGGTGTCGGAGTGGACCACTACGGGAGACCGTTGTTCGTATGGTCGATGGATGTTAATGGAGTTGAACACGTTCGAAATGCGACTGAGGTAGAGTCTGGTTGCTCGATACAAGAGTGCATCAGGAGAGCCCTTGGCAGGAGTTCGGAGACCCGCTTCGATCCGTTGGTGGTGACCGACCACGCGCGTCGGGTTCTGGGCATAACCAGACTTGAGCGACTTCTCAATGCTGCAGACGCCAAACCAGGATCGGAGGTGTCGTGATGCCAGAGCAGATCGAAGTCACGCTTGCTAGAGATTGGGACTGGGAGTTCGAGGTTCGGCGCACCCTTGCAGCCCCCCACGAACTAACGACAGTCTTGGAGCCGGTGAATTCTTGTCACTCAGCGCAGTTGATGGCCATTGAGGGACTCACGCGGAGTCCGCGGGTCGGTTCGAAGGAGCTCTTTGCACGAGCTAGTGCACTTGGACTAGATGTGACACTTGAACTATGTACCCTTAACCGGCTGCTACAGCGGTTCGCAGCCGAAGAGACAGAGGTGCGTCTCAGCGTTAACGTCTCGCCGTCAATTGTAGGCTCGACGGCTGTACAGGATCTGTTTGCACCCTGGTGCGATCGCCTTATCATCGAGATCTCTGAGGAGAACATTGTCCGGGATCCGAGAGTGCTTGCCGAGGCGGTGGCACCTCTCAGAGCGGAAGGTGCAGAGATAGCACTCGACAACGCGGGAGTTGGCTACGGAGGACTGTCAATGCTTGTAGCATTGGAGCCAGAGTGGGTCAAGATCGATCGTCGGTTGGTTGGTACGACCTTGACCTCGGGGACCTCGCGTTCAATAGTACGGAACCTCTCCACTATGACACATCGGATTGGGTCACGCGTCATTGGCGTTGGTGTCGAGGAAGAGGCTCAACTAGAGTTCCTGATCGATAGTGATGTTGATTGCTGGCAGGGCTATCTCGAACAGCCTTTTGCGATCCATCGTCGAGCAGGTGCAATAGCTACGACATTGCGCGAGCACCCCATTCCACCGACTGCGAGCTTTGTAATCCAGCTCGCAGATTCGGCCTCGCTAGCGGTTGGTCAGTGGATCCGTCGTGGCGTAACGTCGCTTGATGATGTTGCGCGGGTGACCGATGGCTGTTACGAGGTAGGCTGGGTGAAATTCCGCGACCTGGTTGGCGTCGCGCGGAGTAATTAAGTCAGTCTTCAGCAACGATTGCTGCTAGGGGAGGTGGAATGGCGCAACATGCGCGTGCCAAAAGGGGCAAGGTTCAGCGCTCCAGGCGAAGTCGCCGTGGCAAGATCATAGGTATTCTTGTGGTGGTCGTGATTCTCGCCGTGGCGGTGACCATAGGTTCTTTGCAGTCGAGTCACCAAGTTGTCACACCGACAAAGACCAGCCACACTTCCGCTCCCAAGACATCTAAGTCTGTTCCGCCCACGGTTCCAGCATCGACCCAGGCACGGTGTCCATTGACCGACCTCCCTGCACCTAACGGGCAGGTGCCACAACGCCCTGCCTTGGCAATCAAGGTCGGCAACGATCCAGGAGCTCGTCCACAGAGTGGACTCAGCGCGGCTGACGTGGTCTATGAAGTCCAAGCGGAGGGTGGTATTACTCGGTTCATAGCCGTGTTTCAATGTCAGACTCCGGCTACCGTGGGTCCGATCAGATCGCTGCGTTGGGTCGACTGGCATGTTGTCCATCAGCTTGGTCACCCCATCCTTGTCTCTGCTGGAGGCATCAATCCTGATATCTATGCAGTCAAAGCCCAGAGTTGGCTCCACTATATTGATGCGCTTGCCTTTACCGGCGCTCCTTTCGAGAGAATCTCCTCGCGAGTTCCTCCCGAAAATCTCTATGGGTCACCATCAGAGATCTGGTCTCTGGTGTCGTCGAAGACACCGCCTCCTCGCCTCTTCGATTTTTCCTCCACGCTACCTAAAGGTGGAACCAGCGTTGGGACCGTCTATCTGCCCTTCTCGTCTCCAGAGGACGTGAGTTGGGAGTGGAGCGCGTCGGCGAACCGTTTTTTGCGTTTCTATTCGGGCCAGCCTGCTAACGGCAACGGTGGTGAGCAATTGAGCGCGACCAATGTTGTCATACAGTTCGTGAACGCCCCGCCAGGTAAGTACAACGAGAGTGGACCACACAGCCTTGGCGTGCATTCGCAGACGGTTGGAACTGGGCCAGCATGGATTCTGCGCAATGGCGAGATCTTCAAGGGAAGCTGGCAGCGGTCTTCGTTATCTCAAACCACCTCATATCATCTTTCGGATGGTGAGCAGATCTCTCTTGCACCCGGTCAGACCTGGGTGGAGGTGGTTCCAAACTGGGTGCACGCCACCGAGACTGCGCCGTCGTAGTGGGCCAGGTAGACAACATCGTTGGCCCAACTCCGCCGGTGCTTGGGAGCCAAGGCGGCGAAGCTATGGCGCAGCACTGTTGAATGGTGAGGTCCGCCACCGAGACTCCGGTGGCCAGCCCACCTTCGGTGAACGGGCCAATGGCATGTTCTTCACCCCGTTGGACGTTGCTATGCGGTTGATTACTGGCTTTTTCGATGAGTACACTCTCGATGTCCATCGGGTACTTGATTTGGCTGCGGGTGCTGGTTCTTTGCTCCTTGCTGCCGATCGAGTGTTACCCGGACCTCTCACGCTGGTAGGCGTTGAGCAAGATGCAATGGTAGCGGAGTGTTGCCGTAATGATCTGGCCGATCGGATGCATGCAAGCAGCGATCTGGCTATCTTCCAAGGTGACGGTCTCGACCCTGAAATCAACACACGCCTTTCACACCAGTTTGACCGCTTCGATTTGGTAGTTGGCAATCCACCATTCTTGAGTCCAAGATTGCGTTCGCTTCGCTACGAGGGTAGCAACGGAGTGGAGTGGAGTAAGCTTCGTCACTCATACCCTGATATCACAAGGGCGACCACCGATCTCTCTGCTTACTTCGTCGCTCGAGCCTTTGGACATCTGCGTGTGGGCGGGGTGTGTGCGATGATAGTTCCGATCTCCTTTCTATCCTCAGACGGTGCCTCGCAAGTCCGACGGGTCATTGAAGGACAAGGTGAGGTTCTAAAAGTTGATCGCTTGCCAGATGATGCCTTTGCTGCATCGGTGGCTACGGTATGTCTTTGGGTTCGTAGATCGAGCGAGCAGACAACCCGACCGAACTCTGACGGCATGAGTTGGGGATCATGGATCGCCGAATCGCCGCGGCTGGAACTTCCACCGTCGTTGCGAGTCAAGGATTTAGCGAGAGTGACTGCCGGCTTTCGTGATGAGTTCTATCAAGTGGCAGCCCAGGTTGAGGAAGCAGACAATCCCCCAGTGGTGTTGGCTGATCAAGGGTGGCATCGAGTGTTAACTGTTGGACACCTGGGTTGGCGAGAACCGCTATGGGGACACCGCCCTGTACGGATAGGCGGGCGTGCTCTCCTCCATCCGGTGGTATCGTCAGCTGCGCTATCGTCGATGAAAAGTGCTATGCGTGCACTCTTGATTCCAAAGCTTGTTATTGCACCGCAGAAACGAGTCGTCGCGCCGTGGATAGATTATGAGGGCTCGGTTGTACCTTTAACTCCGGTGATCTCTGTCCTCGCAGCAGACAGTTCAGGGTTGTCACTATCACTGTTGGCAGCGGCACTCGCTTCGCCGGTTGCTGCCGCCTTTCTTGAACATCGCTGTGCAGGTACCGCGTTGAGTGCAAAGGCACTGAAGTTCTCTGCGAGGGACGTGGGTGAGGTACCGTTGCCTTTGAACCGAGAGGCTTGGGAACGGGCGGGTCATCTCTGGCCAGCCTGGAGAGCGGGAAGGCTGTGGCCTTACCTGGATGCGATACGCGATGCCTACTCAGTTGAGACATCGGTTTGGAGTGAGTTGCTCGATTGGTGGCTACCGCGCATTGGCCAAGTCGTGGAGTGAAGAGTACTCATCTCCGGCGAAACTTGGTCAAAACACCAACGAGACCTTTGCAGGTCTCGTTGGTGTCTGGGGGTTTGGGATGGGGTTGTTGGTAGTCTCCAACCTATGCCGGTTTCTTGTGAGTTGGCTGGTAGCGGTTTGAGTCCTATCCATGGATAAGTTCGGGGGCATTCCCTCCGCCCGTTTTCGTGAGATGCCTAGTGAGCGGGCGAGCTCTAGCCCGATTCTCCTCAAGTTCAGAAGGGTGGAGGCGAGTAATCTCGCCGACTTAGTTCGTATCAGTTCTTCACCTGTCTCTCTTCTTTGCCACCTGTAACCTCGGCATGTAGAGCGCCTATGGACGCATTTGGTTGATTCGTTGTAGCTGGCAGCAACATCCAAGAGTTAGAGTTGCTAGATCTCAGAAGTTGGAAACGGGGGATTCTGAGGATAGGGGAGCGATTAACTTCTCAAAAGAAGAGCTCTCGAGTAGGTGCACTCTATCTGAGTGGATTGTATAGAGCAGGCTGGGGCATACTTCTCGATTCTGATGCTATCATCGTTTGGTCCCATAGCCCTCTGCTATGATCACGGAGACCTTTGGAACCACAGCGATTCCCGGATCGCAGAGTCTTTGTAAAGACAGCTAGGATCAAGAGCCACATGAACGGTCTACGAGGCTCGGTCCCGCAGGGCGGAGAGGATGTGATTCGTGAGGTTTTTTGACGTGGTGCTCTTGGGAGCTGGATCGGCCGCAGAGTCGATTTGGCCCCATCTTCCCGGAAAATCGGTTGCGGTAGTTGAGGCAAATCGTGTTGGGGGAGAGTGCCCGTTCGTCTCCTGTATGCCATCAAAGGCACTTCTTCGATCAGCACAGGTACGCAGATTAGTTTCGCAGGCGCATACGCTCGGGGCGGTATCTTCCGCTTTAGTCCTTGATGATGGCGCTCAGGCATTTGCTGCGGCGGTACAACGAAGAGATCGGATTGTAGCACGTCGCGACGATGGTGACAATGCTGCAGAACTCATCAGATCTGGCGCAGTGCTATACCGAGGGCATGGGCGAGTACAGGCTCCAGGCCGACTGATTGTAGAGGACTACAGTGGTGTTGTTGAAGAGCTTTCCTATGGAGAACTGGTCGTTGCCACAGGGTCTTCACCGGTGATTCCGCCGATCCCAGGACTCGACCTTGTGCCTACCTGGGTGAGTGACGAGGCGTTGAGTTCTTTCGAACTCCCGGCTTCGTTAGCTATCATGGGAGGAGGGGCGGTGGGGTGCGAGCTTGCTCAAGTGTATGCAACATTCGACGTAGATACCACCATTATTGAGGCTGCCGACCATCTCCTTCCTCACGAGGATCCTGCTGTTGGTGAAGTTCTCGCCGAGGCACTTCAAAGATCAGGTGTCAAGATAAGGACGGGTGCAAAGCTAGCCAGAGCTGAACCTCATGAGGTTGGAGCTCTGCTGATTATGGACACGGGCGCCGAACTTTGTGCATCTCGAGTCCTCGTTGCTGTTGGTCGTCAGCCAAATGTCGCTGATCTTGGCCTCGAGACGCTCGGTATAAGCCCAGATACCCATGCGTTGGAGGTAGATGCTCAAGGTAGGGTCATAGGTGTTGACCATCTTTGGGCCGTCGGAGATGTCACTGCGATTGCACCCTTCACTCATACGGCAGGCTATCAAGGACGAATAACAGCGGCGAATCTGCAGGGTGGTGAACGGCGGGCGGACTATCGGGCGATTCCTCGCTGTGTATATACGGATCCTCCGGTTGCGGCGGTCGGGATCACGGCCAATGAAGCACGCTCACGAGGGTTAGAGATTCGCGAAGCAGCGATGCCGCTCAACTCCACGGCTCGGGCGGCTTCAGACGGGAACGATATCGGTATCTTGAATCTGATAGCGGATGTACGTCGGGGCATACTCGTGGGTGCGTCGATTGTCGGGACTGGTGCGGATGAGATGATTGCAGAGGCGGCGTTGGCGATTCGAGCCGAGATGCCGATCTCACTTCTCGTAGATCTAGTGCATGCCTTTCCGACCTATGGGGAGGCTTACGAACCTCCGTTACGGCAACTCTTAGATCTCGATACTGATGACATGCCAATGGTTTCTGGCGGATAGCATGCAGCTACTGGGCCGCCAATACCCACTGAGAGTGCTTGAGCTGACACCCAAATCGTGAGTTCGTATAGGCTGGGCGTTGATAGATGTTGAGTGGACGGGGAGACAATTGATGCCTCCCTCGTTGTGTCTTGGGGCTTTTCCCGGGAGTTCAGGGTGTTGAGTTGGTGGTTCGTAAAGCTAGGCCGATAGTAGCAATCGTCTTGTTGGCCGCCTCCCTTAGCGTCATGATGACGGTACATGCATCAACACGGCTCCCGAGGGCGCGTCTTAGCTCCTCCCATTATGGATATGTGCTCGCAGGTGCTGGTGGCGCGACCTATAGTTTCGGATCCACAAACTATGGATCTACATACTCCGACGGGCTTACTGGCCTTACCGGAGCTCACCCGTTGAGCGCGCCGGTTGTCGCGATAGCCACAGACCCAGCAGGTGGCTATTGGATGGCAGCCAAGGACGGAGGGGTATTCAATTTCGGGAACGCAGCTTTTCATGGATCCACCTACAGCTACGGTATCACCGGCCTGGGAGGATCGCACCCCTTGAGCGCCCCAATCGTCGGCATGGCCGCGACCCCTGGTGGCAATGGTTATTGGTTGGCCGGAGCTGACGGAGGTGTATTTGACTTTGGAACTGCTTCGTTCCTTGGTTCTGAGGGGGGTAAGAGCATACCCGCCCCAATCGTCGGTATTGGAGGTATGGCTGCCAAGTTCTCAATTACCACGACGTCACTCCCAAACGCCACTTCGAACCAGGCCTACAGCACCACCCTCAGTGCTGCAGGAGGAGCTGGTACTAACACTTGGTCTGCTACTGGATTGCCCGCTGGCCTATCAATGTCACCCTCTGGAGTAATCAGTGGGATGCCGGGCAATGCGGGCACTGCCTCAGTGGTGGTCACGGTGACTGACCAAGGTGGTCAAGTGGCAACTGCTCGTCTCACGCTGACCACGAATCCCCAGTTGGCCACCTCTGTCTCCCCAAACTGGTCGGGCTATATCGTACAGAACGGCGCCTTTAATGGGGTGAGTGCCACCTTTAACGTGGCGGGGTTGACGAGTCCCCAGCCTTCGGTGTGTAATACAGGTAGTAGTGGTTCACTCAGTCCTAACTGCGCCACGGCAGAGTGGGTAGGGGTGGATGGTGCCAACAACGCTGACCTCATCCAGGCTGGCGTTGTAGAGGTGCCGGTAGTCGGCACCAGCAGCTACTGCATCCAGCCTTGGTGGGAGATCCTTCCAGCTCCGCCGACCTACTTTACCAATAGTTGTAATGCGGTGGCTGCCGGCGATAGCGTCTCTGTCGATGTCTACGAAACAACTACCGCGAACCTTTGGGAGATACAGATTAAAGATAACACCAACGGGCTGTCGTATTCAACTCAACAATCCTATGCTGGTCCAGGCGCCTCAGCCGAGTGGATAGTAGAGGCTCCGACTTCGAGCCAAGGGATAATGACATTGTCGCCTTACACTCCGGTCACATTTACGAACCCAAGCTACTCTCTGGCTCCATTGGGTGGGGTCGATCAACAGACGGCTGTGGTCATGGTTCAAAACGGGAGTGAGGTTTCGGCTCCGATCAAGAGTACGAGCAACTCATTCACGGTGGCCTATCAGTAGCTGTAGCGTTGTCACAGCCTCGATCGAGTCACGACTGCATATAACTCTACATATACGAGTAGGGCGGTGAATGCGGGCATTGCTGACGAGTTGTCGCATGCGTTGCTTGTAGCGTCGCCACATGGAGATCTATAGGTTGAGAGGCTGCGTCCGTTGGCCTCACCATCCTCCATTATTGGGGCGCCTCTATTGGAAGGTGAATTTCAGATCACCGCCCTTAGCGCTGATCATGCTCAGCAGCACACGAAGTTGTTGGTGCAAGTAGCCAGTCAGATAATCTCTCAACGGCGAAAGCCGAGGTGTTGGGCAATGAGACAAGAGCGTCGAGCTCAGAAAGGAACTGCTGACAGTCGGCGTGGATTTTGATCACTCCTCGGTCGTCGTAGCGGGTTGGTCCTTGGTTGACGACGACGACCTCCTTACCTTGTTCGAGCGCGAAGGCGACGAGCCGCGCAGCCGGATTTACCGAAAGCGTGCTCCCTAAGACAAGCACCACCTCTGTTGTGTCGATGAGTGCTTGAGCCGCTTCGATCCTTGCCGGTGGAACCGGCTCTCCGAAGGTCACCGTGTTTGAGGCAAGCACCCCGCCGCAGGAGCCTGAGTCTGAAGGGATGCGACAACTTGGGTCTCGGTCTCCATGAACGACACGTTCGAGTGCCTCGCCCATCGGCTTGATATCTCCGCAGCTAAGGCATCTGGATTCGTGAATGCAGCCGTGAAGTTCTATCAGTGGGTAGTGGTAGCCGGTACTCAGCCGATGAAGGCCATCGACGTTTTGCGTGATCACCCCTTGGAGGCGGCCAGCACGAGCGAGCGATTCTAGGCAGTGGTGCCCAGGGGTGGATTGAGCACCATAAAGAGGATTGACGAGCCGGCCTTGCCAGAGTTTCGCCCTCAGCTCTGGATCTTGGCGATAATGGCTGACCCGAGAGTGTTTCGAGGCGGCTGGATTCTTGGTCCAGATGCCTTCAGGCCCGCGATAGTCGGGAATTCCAGCCGCTGTTGATAGGCCGGCACCGGTGAAAGCAACGATCGTTGCTCGTTGAAGCCTGTCTAGTGTCTGGAGCAATTCGTTCAACCGCTGATGCTGGGTCCGATTCGTGTTGTGGTGATCTCGATGAGAACGCGACGTTCAGCAATCATCGATGTACGATATCCCTCCCAGTCGTCATGCTCACCCGCGGCTAACCGGTAGTACTGAATCAGCTCCTCCATTGCTTCTGGCAGGGAGTGAACCGAGGCGACCCCGTCGACCTGGATCCAGTCGCCAAAGAAAGTGTCTGGGAAGACGCAGACAAAGGCGGCTGGATTGTTGCGAAGGTTTTTAGTCTTGATAGCGGTCTCGCGCGACGAGATCCCTATGGTGTTTGGTGTGAGTCGAACGGCGAGTACCGGCGATAGTTGGATGCTGCGATCCTTGCGGTAGGTTCCCAAGACGGCGTGATGGTGGGTGTCGAGAAAGTCAATCGTGGGTGGTGAGGCCATGGAGTTAATCCTATTGGGTTGTCGGGTTTTCGTCCTCAGGCACAACTATATCATCAGCTAAGGCAGCCTCACGGCGTGCGACCTCTTCTGGGGGTGCCGCATTCCGGAAGAAGAGGTAATAGGCGAAGGCTGAAGCCGTTTGGATGATGCTCGCTATCTCAAACGGTAGCGACAGACTTACGTCGTCTAGGAGGTAGCCGGTCAGGGTGGGAGATGCCGCCATCACGATCTGAGATGGGAGATTTGACAGTGCCGCGACCCGAGCCTGCTCCGAGGGATCGGCCATGGCGAGCACGTAGGACTGTCGCAAGGGGAGAGCCACTCGTTGGGCGAACATCCGGATCGTGTAGATGATGCCAGCGATGACGAAGGTGGGGGAGAGCGCTAGCGGAATCAAGAGTAGCCCCTGGGCGATGCGGAGCCACGAGGTGATTCGTACAGTGCCAAAGCGGTGCGCCAGTTTAGGGGCGATCAGCCCCGATCCTAGGGTGATGATATTCACGACCAGATATAGCTCACCTATGCTGACCTCGTTGGCGTGGTAGCGGATATAGAGCCAATAGGTGACGAATGGACCAAACATCCCAACTGCGGCTCCGTTGAGCGTGTTGGTTACCCACAGCCGATAGAGCAGCCATCGTGATCGTTCGGGAAAGGCAAACACCTTCGCTTGCTTGTGCTCGGCTGGATGAGAAGCTTGAGAGGGATGATTCGAGAGAAACATTGCAATGACGCTTGCAATTAATGCTGCAACTGCGGCGATGAGCATGCTTGGGCGAAATACTGCGATTGCTACCGCTCGTGCCACATGCTGGTGGCCTGAGATGGCCGCAAGTCCGGTGCCGATGAGTGCTCCAGCCGTCGAGGCCAACGACACGAGCGAGAATGCTCTATTCCGGTTAGATGGGTTGATCGAGTTGACGATGAGCTGTGACTCGGCGGGTTGGTAGGGTCCCACCATGCCGGCACCGGCACCGGCTCCACGTCCAAAGCTCGCCAGAGCGGCAAAGATGAATAGGACTGCCGTATCGCTGGAGAAGGCATAGACGACACCTGCCACAGCCACCAAGGCGGGGACGATGATCATAAAGGATTTGGCGCCGACCTTGTTGGTGGCAAAGCCGATGCCAGAGGACATGCCTGCAGCGACCAGGGCAACAGTGAGATAGAGGATTCCGAGTTCGAACCCATTGAAGCCGAGGGTAGCGAGGTATATAGGCACCGCAATGCCGGCGATCGCCCTTGAAATGCTCATAGCCACTCGAGCCGTAAAAATCAAAGACAGATCTTTGGTTTGGAGTACCTCCAACCAAGAGCCAGAGTTTGCTGCCTTCGTCAATGGGTCGCCTCAAATAGCATACGCTTACAAACTAGTTGTAAGCTGCAAGTATTCCTGTCGTCTTGAGGAACTGAGGCTATGACTGCCGAGCGAGTCGGAGGCCCAGGGTTTTTAGTGTGTAGATAGATAGCGGTCACCTGGTCTTAGAGGTCCTGGTCCTAAAGCTATGGTATTTAGGGTCATACAGAATCGCCCATACAGAATCGCCCATACAGAATCGCCCATACAGAATCCATCCGCACTAGTACCCTGCGCATACAGAGGCATCGTCACTCAACCCTGTGACGGCTGGCGTTTGTTTTGGTAGCTACCCACGGACGATCAGAGCTTTACCTCTCGACTCTCGGATGCGTCGACTAGACGGAGCGCGCTCGAGAGCGCACTTTGGAGATAACCGCAATATCTGGATCCGTCAAAAGCTAACCGGTCTCGATTTCGCGTACTACCCGGCCCTTGGGTTATCGCCGGGCGAGGTTTATTCACTGATATCGGGCGAGAATCCCTGCCGTAGTAGATTCTCCGAGATGACCTGCTGGTCGGCGAATTGGATCAGATACGAGGGTCCACCAGCCTTGAAACCTACGCCGGAGTTGCCAAAACCGCCGAATGGATGTCTTCCAGGAACAGCGCCAGTGATGCCTCGATTGACATAGAAGTTCCCCGCCCGTGCTGCATTCGCCACCCGGGCGATCGCCTGAGCGGATCGCGAGAATACCCCCTGTGTCAGGGCATAGATGGTGTCGTTAGCTCGCCAGATGGCGTCATCGAGATCGTCTGCACGCTCCACCGTCAGGACTGGACCAAAGATCTCTTCTCGATACAGAGGCGACTGGCGGTCGGGATTCACGAAGACTGTTGGGGGAATGTAGTAGCCATCGCTATCTGGCAGTGTCCCTTGCTCCAACAGCTCCGAACCCTTCTTCCCCTCTTCGATCATGCGTGTGATCTTGGCGAAGGCAGCATCATCTACCACAGGACCCACCTGGATTGCTGGGTCACGAGGATCACCGACTATCAGCGTGCTGGTGGCGAGTGCGAGACGATCGACGAAGGCATCGAAGATCTGTCGATGGACAATAACCCGCGAACACGCTGAGCACTTCTGACCAGCAAACCCAAATGCAGAGTAGATCACACCGGGTACCGCTTGGTCAAGGTCAGCATCCATATCGACCACTATCGCGTTTTTCCCTCCCATCTCAGCGACAACTCGTTTTAAGGATGTTTGGCCAGGTGCGACGTGGCTGGCGGCCTCGATGATATCAAGCCCAACCGCCCGAGAGCCGGTGAAGGCGATGGTCGAGATCTGTGGGTGGCGTACAAGTTTTGCACCCACGGTCTCCCCTCGACCTGGAACGAGACAGAGCGCACCTGCTGGCAGTCCGGCATGTTCAAATGCACGTACGATATAGCTTGCAGTAATAGGCGTCTGCTCGGCCGGCTTCAGGATCACAGAGTTACCCATTACCAGGGCTGCTGCCGTCATTCCCATTGGGATAGCCAGCGGGAAGTTCCAGGGTGGAATCACTAGAGTGACTCCACGACTGCGATAACGAAGTTGATTGGTCTCGCCAGCTGGAGAGTCGAGTCGTTCGGTGTCGAGTCTCTCCGCCCAGATCGCGTAGTACTCGAGAAAGTCAATCGCCTCTCCGATGTCGTTGTCGGCTTCAAGCCAGGGTTTCCCAGCCTCCATGATCTCAATGGCGTTGATCTCGCTTCTATGGCTGCGCAGATAGGCGGCTGCCTTGCGGAGAATCGTGGCGCGCTCTGGAAGCGAGGCGCTCGACCACTCTGGTTGTGCAGCAAGCGCCGCCGATACTGCCGCCTCCACCTGCTCTTCGTTCGCCTCTTCGATCTGGGCGAGAATCTGAGTTGGGTTAGCTGGATTTAACGAAGTCGACCAGACTCCGCTCTCAGCGAGAGGGCGGCCGATCGAAAGCCGGATTTTGTTGCTGGTATTTAGCGTGGTGGCGACGTTCTCTATCGCCTCCTGTTGGAGCCGCATCTCATGCTGGTGGTGGAACTCGGTCGTCGGCTCATGCTTATATCCGGCGGGATAGCCGGTTGGAGGTTTCGATTCGCGTGTGAGTTTGGGTGGCGCTACCAGGCGAGCGATCGACTGCTTGCCTCCAAAGCGCGCCCTGACGAAGGAGGAGTTTGACGTATTTTCGAGCAGACGGCGCACAAGATAGCTCATGCCGGGTAGCAGTTCGCCTACTGGGGTATAGATCCGCACCGACTGACCCTGAGCGAGCAGTGCTGAGGACATCGGTTCTGCCATCCCAAAGAGCATCTGAATCTCATAGTCATCGGGGGTGAGCCCTAGGCTCCGGGCATAGGCGATCGCGAAGGAGAGCGAGCGCAGATTGTGGGAGCCAAAGGCTGGATGCACCTTCCGATGATTGTCGAGAAGTAGCTTAACGGACTCCTCGTAGCTGATATCGCTCTCGGCCTTATCTGTGAAGACTGGAGGGGTGTGCGACTCCGACGATGCCTGGGCGAACTCTGTGTCCCAGTATGCACCCTTGACAAGGCGTATCCACAGCCGTGGATTGTCGGACTCGTAGCCTTCGAGACGAGCTAGCAGTGACTTGAGCTCGGTAACATGTCGACGTAGATACGCCTGCAGCACAAGTCCGAGTTGGAGATCAGCGAAGTTCGGGTCGTTCACCAGTCGGTTGAAGATCTCAAGCGTCAACTCATAGGTGTCATAATGCTCCATATCGAGGAAGATCAAGCTACCGGCATCTTGCGCTGACTTTAGGAGTGGAGTGATGCGTTCGATGACTTCGTCGATAGCGACTCGACGCTGCAACGGTCCGTAATGAGGAGTGAGTGCGCTCGGCTTGACGCTGATGCTGATCTTGGGTCCAGTGAGCTTGGTGTTGATCGCAAGAAATGGAGCAGAGGTGGCGAGCCGTTCGTGGATGTCGGTAAGGCGCTTGATGTACCTGTCGCTCTCAGGGTAGGTGATGATCTTCTCACCAAGCAGGTCGACCGTGGTCAGATAGCCTTGCTGGGCCATCTGACCCACCTTGCGAGCGATCTCATCGAGCTCAGTTCCAAGGATAAATTGATTAGCCATCTCGATGATGTTGTTTCGAGTTAGCGACGTCAATACTGAGCGGCCGATACCGAGTTTCGATGCGAGTGACTGGCTTGCCGCCATCCATTTTGGAGCTCTAGGATCGAGGTATTCGAGCACATGTGCAGTAATCTGCTCCGGCCCCTCCAGGGAAGGGAAGACATCCACAAGTCGAAACAGGTCAGCGCGAAAGACAGGATCTTTCAGTGCTTGTTTCATAACCAACGAGGCGAATCCTTTGAGCTGGTAGACCCCACTCGGGCCGTCGTAGGCACTAATGGCCGCTGCGATCTCTTGGATTGCTGGCTCCAGTGAACCGCTGTGTACTGACTCCAAACTCATCACCTCATACTACCCTTAAAGCGTTCTCTCGGTTCGAGAATCAGTGGTAGTCGGTGTGTCTTGGGTCAAGGTGTCCTAGAGGTGAGGTGGCGGGTCATGGAGACGCTTGAGGCGAGGATGCGAGATGGTGTTCGGCTTGTGTTGGATCGGTTTGATCCAGTCGGTCCTAGTCTCACGGCGTCGGTGATCTTGCTGCATGGGCTCTCGTCGAATGCACAACTGTGGTGGCCTGTCGCTCGCTTGCTCTCAGAACAGGGAGTTTGCAGCTATACCGTCGATCAAAGGGGCCACGGTCGTTCGGGCGGCGCGGGTTCTCCGATGGGTATCGCCGAGAGCGCAGATGATCTTCTAACTGTTGTGAAGTCTATCTCGCCCAGCGAACCACTAGCGGTCGTTGGCCAGTCGTGGGGTGCCTCGGTAGCGCTCCATTACGGAGCAGTCGCCGCCGATAAGCCAGAGGTCAGGCCGTACGTGGTAGGTCTAGTCGATGGTGGATTTCAAGCCATGGGGCGCGCCTTCCCATCCAGGGAGGATGCGCTCAAAGAGTTGCGTCCTGCAGAGATTGACGGGCGACCGATCGAGGAGTTGGACGCTTTTTTTCGACGGCGGTACGAGGACTGGGATCCAGAGATCCTACTCGCCGCCCGAGCCGGCTTTCACGTCGACTCTGCGGGGCTAGCCTATCGGCGCTTGGCGGTCAGCGACCATATGGTCATTTTGAGCGATCTCCTAGATTACGAGCCACATATCGATGCTGGGCGGCTTCGCTCCAAACTACTACTGATCCCGGCGCTTGCAGGGAGTCCAGAGGCGGATGAGGCCAAGACTGAGGCCGCGGGCAGACTGCTCGCCGAGGCTCCAAACCAAGGCTGGCTCCGCCCAATCATGGGCGATCACGATCTTCATGCCCAGTATCCAGAACGTATTGCAGAGATTATCTTCGAGTCGCTTTCGGCCTAGATTCGGTGGTTGCCAACCAGGGCCGGTGGTCCGAAGCTGGCGCCCTGGCGGAGTCCGAACAGTGAGTGGTGTGTACGACGCGTGGGTGAGAGTGGTGGCTTGTGATCGTTCACCGCAAGGGATGGAGATCGGACCAGAGCCTATGTTGTGTCTTTCGCATCAGTGCACAGTCTCTAATTTCATTGATGTTTATCCGCTAGCAAAAGCGGCATCGATGAGATTTCGTTTCCAATCCCCGGATGCTCCAAAGAGAGGTTAGCCCGACTGTGACAGGGCGTGGTTTTGCGTCGCTCCTTCGCTAGGCGCAACTTCTCGGCTTCACCGGGTTTAAGACCCCAGCGAGCTTCAAACCTTGCGTCAAGGCGTTGGAGGACGGTCTGCCTGCTGGCGTATGGATATTGCAACCCATGCGAACGTCGCATGGATATAGTGCGCGACCCATTGGTGTCAGCATTCAGACGCTTGTGGCAGAATCCGCAGACAAAGTGCGGACCCTTGCGGTTTTGTTTAGAGACAAACCAACACCCCGAGCACTCACGACTCGTATGGGCGGGATTGACCTCGTGTATCTCAATGCCCTGTGTCTCGGACATCGACTTGAGCCTTTCTTTGACGGCTGCTCTTCCGGCTCTGATGAGTATGCGGTTCATCTTCTTGGATAAGTCGCCATTCCGAAAGTCAAGAGTCTCGACGGTGATCGACTTTATCCCATATCGCTTGACTAGTCGGTTGAGGATTCGTCCAACCTCGTTGCGCACATACTCGCGAATTCTCTGGTTGAACTTACGATAGCGGGCATTCGTCTTGGGTTTGATCCCCCGACGCTGTAGTTCGACGGTGAGCTTGGTCAGTTGAACATCTACTTTGCGCAACCACGGATAGAACTGTCTTCCTAGCTGATCTCCAAGGTCGCTAGCGAACATGGAGTTGAGGCCCCAGTCAAGACTGATATCCTCGCCAATCAGAACAGGCGCGGCCCTGTTGGATCGCTTGACCAGTGTGACCTTGAGCGCTCCATCACGAGACACCGTAACCTGTGCGAAGTTCGACAGCTCGCCAGGTGCATCATTGAAGAACTGGTTTTTCTTTAGTGGAATCCATACAGGATGCCCTGCATCCAGCGTTGAGACACGAACCCATAGTTCGTACATGCTGCCTTGTGTCGGTGTGACCTGAGCCACTGTTCCATCAAGTGCCATCGTCCTTGATCGCCATAGTTGAGGAACGTGTACACGGTGACGACGAACGTGCTTCATTATGGCCCTGAGGAGGGATAGTGTCTCTGGTGGCGCAGATCGGCGTTCACCGGAGCCGGTTCTGACGTCATCTGGATAGATCCACACAGGGACCGTGGCTTCCTTGGCATAATGCGCATTGCACGCATTGAGCCACCATAGGTCAGCCTTTGTCTCATCGGGCAGTTCCGAGTGGGCGATGATCTGGCGAATCTCCTGTTTGGACAACTCTAGCCATGAGTCAAGTCCTGCCACTACCTGATTCTGAACGGATCGCTTATATCGCTCGGATAGTTTGGTCTCGAACTCGCCAGGGTCTCTTCGACTCCAGAACCCAGCACCATCTTGGACAAATGCCTGCATCTGATTGGCCTGGATGATCTTGGCGGCCTTCTGATACTCGGGCAGTACGGCGGCTACCCGCGCGACCTTGCCAACATTTGCCTTGTGTTGGAGCCGATAGGCACGAACAACTGGCGGTTTCTTCTTTCGCTTCTCTTGATCGAAGTGGTGGTATTCTCGATGGTCTTGGTCACGTCGGATCATCTGCCATATCCACCGGAGCTGTCATCGCCAGCTTGACCCGATTGGTTCTATGCTTGGCAGAACGCAAACCATACATACGGACCGCGAAGCTATAGACGATAGCCATGAAGTCCGCCATGAGATCGGAGGTATCGTCCTGTGCAGGATTGGCAACATCGATCTTCTTACCCTGCGCTTGGAGAAGCACCTCGAACCATCCAAACCCGACTCGGCTGAGGCGGTCTTTGTGTTCAACGACCAACGTTCCCCATTCAGGATTGGCAAGCAGCTTGGTCAGGCGTGGACGCTTGTCATTCACGCCTGACGCGATCTCTTTGACTACCGCTACAACCTGATAGCCACGAGCGTTGGCATAAGCCACAAGCCTGTCCGCCTGTCGATCCAAATCATCCTTTTGCGGGTGCGAAGATACTCTCGTGTACACCGCAGCCATTGGTAAAAGCATCGACTCCGGTTCAGGAACATAGATATGACCAGACGGATCGAAGGTGGCTCCCGGTATCCGGCCATTATGGAAACGATCCCACGCCGCTCTATATCCAATACCTTCTCTCTTGGCATATGTCGATAACTTCACAATATCGGGATACTCCATCATGGAACTGGGAACAATATATCATCTACATTATTCAATGATTCTTGGGACTTGTTATTAACACCTTGAACGCAACCGAGACAATCCAGGCTGGAACTCTTGGCAGTCATTCAAGCCGTTAACCTTCGACTTTGCGGTCTTTGGGGCCTGTAAGCGATGCGCCAACTCGGGTGGTCGGCCGAACACCACTGGCAAACTGCGTGAGGATTGATAGACGCTATTGGCTATCGATGTGGTGGGCTTTGGATGATCGCTGACTAGCCGAGGATTGAGAGTGAGAAAAAGTCACCTTGCTGATCTGTGAAAGGTTCGGTATAGACCATACCTGGCCCCAAAGAGTTGACCACCCGTGCGCAGTCGCTGACAAAATGGTCGCTGCCGGCGATGAATACGGCGGTGCCAGCCAGCGAAGGAGTGATGGTTTCAAGGATCTCCGGGATGCGGCCATGGTGATGTGGTTCGGCGGTGCAGGTTTTGCCATGATCGTGACGCGTGTAGCTGACCTGGAGCTCAAAGTTTGGGTAGCGTCGTTTGAGGTATTCGAGCTGCCCTAGCGGATAGACATCTGCTGGCGTGCGCACCGAGAACACAAGAGTGACCGGATGTGCAAAACCTCGTCGAAGCGCAGCCTCGGTGAGTGACATGATCGGGGCGAGGCCGGATCCACCGGCTAACAATAGAACCGGCGTGGCGATCGCAGGGTCACCGATGAAGGATCCGTAGGGCCCGTTTACCATCAGAGTCTCGCCGATTGCTACGCTGTCGGTGAGCCAGCTGCTGGTCTGGCCGAAGGGTTCGCGAGTGATGTAGAAGGTCAGTTCGCCGTCTGGGCGCGGAGCGTTCGCCATCGAATAGTTGCGCAGAGGATGCTCCGGTGGTGCTCCAAGTTGCATATGTTGACCGGGCCAGAATCGCAGCGACTCACCAATTGGGCGAAGGCGTAACTCGATGATGGAGGGAGTGCGCTCTATGCGTTCTACCACGACATAGGCGATCTGTTCGCGAGGCGGGAATAGCGTTGGCTTTGCATCCTCAGTTCCCCATTCGATCTCGAGATACTCCGATAGCGGTTTGGCCATGCACATTGCACCATAACCCTGCTCGCGATCCTCCTTTGACAGCGCCATGTCCAAGACGAACCCTTGGTCGAAGGAGCCAGACCGGACTTTAACTTTACACTCGCCGCAGGTTCCGGCCCGACAGTTGTTTGGCAGTGCCCAGCCCTCCGCCTCGAGGGCGGCCAGGACGGTCATGCCATCGGGGCAGGGAACCTCATTGCCTGACGGATAGAGCCTTATTACTGACACTGGAACTCCTCAAAACACTCAACACACGTTAGGCCCCTCGCTACTTGGCGTCAGCTTCGCAGTCTATGTCTTATGACATCATGTCCCCTGATGTCACCATCGATGAGATGAGAGCCTGTGCTATTATTGTAATCAGCCGACCGAATGGTCGGTAGATGTGTGAAAGGGGAGAGCGGTGACGCAGGCGCACGACGGACTTGGCGGATCGATGGAGTTTCCTCCGCCGATTGAGCAGCCGAACATTTTTCCGCTGTCGTGGGAATCCCATACGGCGAAGCTCGAAGAGATTTGGGCCTCGGCGCAAAAGGAATACTGGGATCCAGCACGGCTCCCGTGGGACAGCTTGCGACCTGAGCAGATGTCCCCGACAGAGCGCGAGGCGGTTGCCTATTGGTTTTCGCTCTTATCTGTGTTCGATGCATCGGCTCCACCGGTGTTTGCGACAGCCTTAGTCCATGCGTATGAGATTCATGAGGAGGATCCGGTTCGACGAGCGTTCTTCTCGATCACCCGCGATGAGCAGAACCATGAGATCGTCTGCGGTAAGGCGATCTCACTCCTGACGCCTGGTGCCCCGCTTGACTATGAACCCCAGTCTGAATTGGGACGTAGAGCAAAGCGCAATGTTGAGTGGCTGTACCATAACGGGGCTCGCTATTGGAATGGTTACAAGAAGGCGGTTCCGCGCTACTCGATGGCCGTGCTTTTTAGCTCCTTCCTGATGGGAGAGGTCGCCTCGGCTACCCTGTTTCAATACATGTTCAACCACACTACTATTCCTGTCTTCAAGGAGGCTTTCCGAGCGATTGGCCGAGACGAGGGTCGACATATGGCGATCTGCCTCTCTCTAATGGAGCGTGATTACCCAAAGATCTCAGACGAGGATCGTTCGATTGTAACCAAACAGATTCGAGCTGGCTATGTCTTTCTTTCAGGTGTCCTATTTGAGCCCCCGTCTGATTTCTGGGACCTTCCGGAAGATTTTATTTCGACACAGCGTGAGATAGAAGAGGTGGCTCGTGCAGCAGGGCTGGGTGTCGCCACCTACGATGAGAAGCTGGAGAATTGGCGCCAAGCGATGCTAAACGTCAAGGGAGTGCTGGAGCGATATGACATTCCGTTCCCAGCTATCCCTGAGGTTGGAATCTCTGGAGAGGAAGTCACGGACGTAAATTGGGACGAGATCATTCCAGTCTTTTAGACCGAGATCAGGACATCCGCATTGGGATAGTTGGTGGAGGGACCATGGGTTCGTCCATCGCCTCCCAGGTGCTGATGTCTGGATTGAGGGTCACTGTTGTCGAGGCTAAGTCAGACGCGGCACGACGTGCGCAAGATCGCATCGTCGCCACCATCGACCGTGCTCGCCAGAACGGTTTCACCGATATTGCCAAGGAGGTCATAGAGGAGCGGCTCTCTGTCGTGACCGACTATGCGCAACTCGACGGGTCGTCTATTGTGATCGAGAGTGTGCCAGAGATCGTCGAGCTAAAGCGTGAGGTCATCAGCCGAGTTCGACGAGCGGTAGGTCATGGTGTACCGATCGGATCTAACACCTCGTCGATCGCTATCGGGAGTCTGCAAGAGGGGCTGCCTGGAGCCGAGAGTATCGGTGGACTTCATTTCTTCAACCCAGTGCCAGCCTCTGCGTTGATTGAGATTGTGGTAGGACCACTCACAGGTTTGGCCATCGTTGATCTCTTTCAAGACTTTGCCAGGTCGCTCGACAAGGAGGCGATCGTCGTCAACGATGCTCCGGGATTCGCCACCTCGAGGCTGGGTGTCGCACTAGGGCTTGAGGCTATCCGGATGCTGGAGGATAAGGTTGCGAGCGCTGCTGATATAGATCAGGCGATGGTACTCGGCTATAGGCACCCAATTGGTCCACTGCGACTCACCGATTTGGTTGGTCTCGACGTCCGGCTGGCGATTGCCCGATACCTCGAACGGATGCTTGGTGAAAGATTCACGCCGCCGAAACTTCTGATCTCGATGGTAGAGGCTGGTCGCCTTGGGAAGAAGTCTGGAGAGGGTTTCTTTGTCTGGTGATTCTAACAACGAGGCGACCGCGACGCCTGTTTCATCGTCTCAGGCCGCGCAGGTCCAGCCTCTGGTGCTTGTAACCGAGAGCGAGGGGGTGCTTAGTCTCGGCCTCAACCGGCCAGACAAACGCAATGCACTCTCGCTCGCGCTGGTGGACCAGCTTCGCCAGGCGATTGAGACGCGTCGGAATCGACCTGCAGTCTTGTTGTTGACATCGACCACACCAGGAATATTTATTGCTGGTGCGGATATCGGTGAGCTTCATGATCGTGGTGAAGAGGAGGCGTTCCAGGCGATCAACGTCGAACTTTTCAACGCCATTGCGCGCTGGCGCTGGCCAACCATAGCCGTCATCGATGGACCAGCCTTCGGGGGCGGGTTAGAGTGCGCGCTCGCGTGTGACCTGCGTGTCGCCTCGCCGAAGGCTCGATTTGCCCAGCCTGAGCTTGGGCTTGGCATCCTGGCGGGAGCAGGAGGGAACTGGCGTCTACCCGAACTCGTTGGCCAGGGGATCGCTCGCAGGATGTTATACCTCGGCGAGGTCCTGGACGCCTCAACTGGGTACTCGGTCGGTCTCATTGATGGACTATTCGAGGATCCCCTCACAGCTGCGATTGCCTGGACGAACGTCATTCGTTCGAAACCGTGGCGGGCGCTAGAGATTACGAAGTTAGCGTTGGCGACGGGGGAGCACGCCTCAACCCGGGTAGTGGACATTTTAGGACAGGCGATCCTCTTCGAATCCGAGGAGAAGCGAGCCCGCATGCAGAGGTTTGGACGGCCCCTTGCGCCCGATCCAGGTTTCTGAAGCCGAGTCATTGATAGATGCTGAAAGGTGGGAATGATGCGCGAGTTTGCACTGTCTGAGCGATATCCGATCCTGTACAAGGGTTATGGCGAGATCTCTGTCGGAGACAGACAGGCCACTCGAGGCAGAACCATCACCGATGGCGATATCACCAGCTGGTGCGCGCTGACCGGCGATTGGTTCTACCTGCATACTGATGCAGAGGCCGCCAAGGCGTCGGTATTTCAGCAGGTTGTCGCCCCTGGTATCATGGTTTTTGCGATGGCAACTGGCCTCGCAGTTCCCGCAGACTCGACTGCTATCATCGCCAACTACGGCTCTGACTCTATCCGCTATCCACACCCAACGTTTGTCGGTGATACGATTCACCTCGAGGCGGAGGTGGTCGCAAAAGACGACAAGGGGGACGATCGTGGTGTGGTATCGCTGCGTTGGCAGGTGATCAACCAGAACGGAGTCCTCGTCTGCACCAGCGTGTTGAAGGTGCTCGTAGCTCGAGAGGTTCCCGCTTATGGCGTTTGAGCGTAGCCTGCCCTTGGATCTAACCACCGATGAGCCGGTAGCCTTCGGGGTCGACGTTGACCTCGCCGAGTTGTGGCTCAACCGGCCAGCTAGGTTGAATGCTAGCTCCGATGAGATGGTGCGGGCGATCGATTTAGCACTAGATGCAATCGCTGAACGCTCCCCACGTGTTCTAGTCGTTGGCGGAGTGGGGCGAGCCTTCTGTGCTGGGCGTGACCTCTCCGATGCTCACCCGGAGGATGAGGATGCCGAGGCGATACTCGCCGACGTCTATAACCCACTGATACTGCGGTTAGCGAGTCTGGATGTGATCACCGTGGCTGCGGTACATGGGGCCGTCCTCGGCACTGGGCTTGGGTTCGCGCTGGCATGTGATTTAGTCATCGCCGCGAGCTCTAGCCGGTGGGGATCACCGTTTGCGCGAATAGGTGCGGTCCTAGACTCCGGTGGTCATTACTTTTTCCGGCGGCTGGGGCACCAGCGTGCTATGGATCTGATCCTGCTTGGAGAGCTAATCGATGGGAGTGATGCATTCAAGTATGGGCTCGTCTCTCGGGTCGTGGACGAAGAGCATTTTGAGGAGGAGGTCGAGCTATATGTCCAACGAGTTGCTCACGGACCAACACAAGCCTTTCTAGCCTCCAAGCGAATCCTGAACCGGGAACGGATTCCCGCACTCGCCGAGGTGCTGGCGATGGAGGCCGAGGCCCAAGGTGGCTGTGCGAGGACTTTGGACTACGCGACAGGCCTCCGTTCCTTCGTTGAACACCAAGAACCTCGTTTCGAAGGACTCTAGCCGGTGGTGGATTCAGCGGCTGATGAGCGCCGACAGGAGATCGCAAGCTTGGCGGTGAGTCGATTCGCGCTACGTGGCTTTGACGGCACGTCGATGAATGATCTCGCCCGACATGTGGGGCTTTCGAAGGCGGGAATTTATCACTACTTTCCGAGCAAGGAGGCGATCCTTTTTGAGGCACTCCTCGGGTATTCAGAGCGACTCCTGGTGACGGTGCTAGACGCCGTTGATGGGGGAGGCGAGCCATCTGAGCGGCTTGGGCGAGTTGTAGAGGCGATACTTTACCTCTATCAAGACGCTGACGCCTATCATCAAGCTCAGATCAACGACTTAGCTCGACTGTCAGAGTCTGAGCAGGAGGTTATCCGTAACAACGAACGCCAGGTTGACGCTCTCATGTTTGTCAAGTCGAGAGAGTAAGTCGTTTGAATGTTAGCGGGCCTCGATGGAGAAACCTAGGCAGCCACCTTGTGATTGACCAAAACGTGATACACCTCTCTGGCAACATAGCGCTTCAAGCACCTCATTACTTCTCGTTTTGAGAGGCCCTCCGCCAAACGACGGGTCACGTAGGCCTGGGTTCGTTCGTCCATTCGGATGCGGGAAAGAACTACGATGTGTAACGCGGAATTCGCCTGACGGTTTCCCCCACGATTGAGTCGGTGACGGTTGGTCTTACCCGAGGATGCAGGGATGGGACAAGCTCCACACATCATCGCAAAGCTGGCTTCTGAACCGAGACGCTCTGGATTGTCACCCGCGGCCACCAAGAACTCACCAGCACTATCTACTCCCATGCCGGGAAGTTCGAGCAGTGGTCCTGCTAACTCCTTCACCAGCTTCTCGATGAGTTCATCGAGATCTGCGAT
>NZ_JXUW01000012.1 GCF_000949255.1 Ferrimicrobium acidiphilum DSM 19497
GTTCATCTGGATAACGTGAGCGTTACACAGGAGACGATCGAGGACTGCATCAGAGAGCGTCGGATCCCCAAGTGCCTCATGCCAGGAGTCAACGGGAAGCTGTGAGGTGACGATGGTCGACTTGCGTTCAGATCGATCCTCCAATACTTCCAATAGGTCCGAGGGTTCGCTCCCTGTGAGTGGTGTGAGTCCGAAATCGTCTATGACTAGTATCTCAGCACGTGAAAGGCTCTGTAGTACCTTCAGATACCTTCCATCACCTCTGGCGATGGCTAGATCCGCAAAGAGAGCTGGTGCCCTCCGGTACAGTGCACTATGGCCAGATCGAATCCCAGCGTAGGCAAGTGCACACCCAAGGTAACTCTTACCTATTCCAGTTGGACCGGTGACCAGAATGTTCTGGTGTGCATCTACCCAGTGAGATGAGCTAAAGCCCATGATCATCGAACGCTCCAGTCCCCTCGGGGTGTGAAAGTCGAGGTCCTCAATGCTGGCTTGATGTCTGAGCTTGGCAGCTCTAAGCCGGGTAGCGAGCCTTCTGGCCTCTCGATCCATTGCCTCCCGGTCTACTAACATTGCGAAGCGTTCCTCAAAGCTGAGCTCGAGGTATTGGACACTCTCTAGCTGCTCACGAAACGCGTCTGCCATCCCCTTCAAACCAAGGTCTGTCAGGGTCCCAATCGTCTGGTTGTTCAACATGTCACGTTCTCCTGACCCCCGGCAAGCAGTTCCTTGTAGTACTCGGTTCCCCTGATGTTTTGATGCTCAATAGGTGGCGGGCCAGGCGGTGGGGCGAGTGCGACGGCATCGAGTCCGTTTTTCAAGATAGAGACCACGCTCTTGTACAGGGGGCTATGGATCGCTATTGCTCTCTCACATGCCGCCTCGACACGCTCTGGGGTATAGACCTTCGATGCCAAGTTGAAGATGCCTCTGCACTGGTTAAAGCCTTGTTCTGGGTAGTGCCTCCCAGACATGATCGTCTCACAGACCACCTGGGTACTTGGTCCTATCGTCCGAGCCCACTTGAGTATCCTTGCCGGGGTCCATGATGCCTGGGCCTGGTGACTCGAGGGCATGTGCGCAAAAGAAGTCTGGTACTGACCCTTCCTCTCGCATCGTTTGTGACTCGCTATGCGCACTCCAGCCGAGAAGATCTCCACTGTGGTTCTGGTAACCCGTACATCAAGAGTTTGGCCGACCAGATCGTAGGGGACCGAGTAATAGCCGTCTAGGACCCGTACGTGGTAGTTCATCTGGACTTTGAACCGCTTCCACTCCGCATATTCATACGCCGTAGTAGGCAGAGGACGCATCACTGGTTTGTCCACAGCCTCAAACACGCTCCTTCTGGTTCCCTCTCGTCTTTGGAACCCTTGAGCGTTTAGCTCCTCTAAGAGCTCGTAGATTGCCTGGTTGAGCTCGTACAGGGAGAAGAACTTGACGTGACGGAGCCTGGCGAGGATCTGGCGTTCGACGATCAGGACTCCTCCTTCAACGGCGGCCTTATCTCGAGGTTTTCGGGGTCTAGCTGGTAGAATCGTGACCTCATAGTGCCTGGCCCACTCCAGGTAGCTCTCGTTGAATACCGGGTCGTACTTGGATGGCTTGGGTGACCACCGCTTTGGGGTTGTCTGGAACGACACACATGGGCACTGCTCCCATGTACTCGAATGCCGCTGTTCCCCCTGCGGTCCATGACTCAGCCTTCTGGTTGGCAAACGCCTTGGCAAAGATATAGGAGCTTGCCCCCATCACCGTGACAAAGAGCTGAGCTGCGAAGTTTACCTCACCAGTGTGGTCGTCCCAGATCGGGACCGTATCACCGGCAAAGTCACAGAAGAGCTTCTCTCCGCCGCGATGCTCAAAGTGCATGACCACTTCATTGATCTTCTTCCATTCTCGGTAGCGAGCACAGAACCGTGAATAGCTGAGCCCATTTGGATTGCGCTCCTTGTACTTAGAACCAGAGCAGTTGTAGGGTCAGGTGATTATGAGCCTGTATCTCGGTGGCCACCTCCTGCCAGTTGGGAATCACGGGCGTACTCTTTGGTGTCTCAACCGCGGCGAACAACAACTGCTCCAAGCTCTTCGCATCCATGCCCGCTGGAAGTGGCCAGCCGATCTCGTGCTCTGCTGCCTTCTCTAGATACGTAGCCACGCTTGGCCGAGATACTCCCGTCTCCCGGCTGATTACCCTGACACTCTTGCCCTGCGCACTGAGGCGCAGTACCTCTTCGATCTTTCTCATTGGTATCCTCCTATTGGGCATGTGGCACCTTTGGGTGGTTGGTTTTGAGTCACCACATAAGGATGCCACAGCCTCTTTGCATCCATTGTTCCTGAGTCCGTCTCGCGCCCTCTAGGGGGTGGCACATTTCAGCGAGAATACACAACCCGATACCGCAAGACCCAAGTTGACGCTAGGGCAAGAGAGATCCAACGCCTCGAGAAGGTTCTACAGGACGCTGGCATCAAGCTCACCTCGGTCGCCTCTGCGGTCCGAAAGAGCAAAGGTCAGTCTCCCTTCGCTTCTTCTAGGGCTAGGAAAAGAACTTTCGCAAAACCTAGATGATGCCGTGTAATCGTCACCACAATATGTTAGGATAATGTTTACACCAGACGACAACTCTGGTAGTGATGATTACCATAAGGGGGTAATGATGGAGCTAAGGAACATGGTTCGAGGTGGGGCGATTGTAGTCGTCAGTCTTGGACTCGCTAGTGTCGAAACTGGCCTGCAATTGAGTGCTCATGACACTCCAGCCCCTCAGGCCTCTAATGCCGACCAAGGCATTGACCTGGGGCAGGTGTCCGGGGTTTTGACTCCGACGCTGATGACACCCACGGTTGCTCAGGACGCAGGAACATTGGCAAATATGTTGCCGACAGCCAACAAGAGCATGGCTCCTCCTAGCGTGGTCGTCCCGCCGCAAACGACCTGTTCCTTGTTTCCAAACTACTTCCACAATAGTGTCCACAATCCTGGCGATATAGGAATACGGTGCACGGTTAGTTGCGGCGCAGCCCAGAGTTCCATCACCCTCGATGAGAGACTTTATCTGCACTACTGTAACTATCTTTTCTGCTACAATGAACTATTGGGTTCTGGCACGTATCAATCGAAGCCAGGTTGGTCGCAGTTGAAGCGTGGTGTCTATGGGCCCTGCGTCTCCGGCCAAACCGATTCCTACTACAGTACGACCGTTGCAACGGTTGTTGGTGATGGGATAACGACGACCCTCACTGGCACTTCGGGCCCAACAAGCTTGAAGTGTGTTCCGAGGTGACAGTGACCTACGTTCGAGGCATGTCCGATCGCCAACGGCTGTTCTCCAGCCGTGCGTGGGATCTACATCTTGAACGCCCATCTGATGCAATGCCATTAGAGGAACAAGGGGCGACTGCACAAGATCTCTTGCATCCCCTGGATTTGGCAGGCACCTTAGCCCATCGGGATGGATTCGTGGTCATGTATGGATCTGAGGTTTGGGGGAGGGTCTCAGAGTGTTGTGAGGAGCCTTGGCTGAGTGACCTGACGGGAGGCGCCGTATTCCCTCTCGCATTGCGAGTCGATAACACCGGCGAACGACGTGCAGTCATCCATGCACCCAGGCTCTGGCCCATTGAGCACTACTTCAGCAAACCTCAGGTCAGTGTGTCGAAGGAAGCTGACCTTGACATGTTCGCACATGCGCTACTCGACCTGCTCCCGCCTGGCCTCAACAATGCGACACCAGGTACACCTGCGAATTTCATACAGATTTTCCTTAGCTCGTATGAACAGTGGGAATGGGAACACGTCACCGCCAACAAAGATTTTCCGCTCTGGGAAGATAAGCCCATTGATGGCATTAACTTTACTACCGTTCCGGGCTGGAGGGAGGTGGCCAAGGAGTTGCTGTTTACGCCACTGCTCGTTCTCGGCCCCATCCTACTCGACGCCTTCTACAAGGCAGTGTTTCATGAGCAGGAGGACCAGTCCCCGTCCCTGGAACCAACCTATAGAGATCTTCTCGATCGACCTGGGGGATACTCTTTGACCCGCGCTACCAGGTACAACACCGATGCTCCGGACTCCGTTCTCCTGTACGAAGTACTCGGCACCCTGGAGGACGTGCTGCATCTGAGTCGTGGACCACATAGCAGGTATGCGATCGCAGACTTCCTTGAGACGCTGGAGGAGAATGTCGATGGCCTCTTGTTAAAATATGTCCATTAGGTCGTTGCAACCTTCCTACAGAAGCTGCCTACGACAGATTGGCCGGACGGTTGCCAGCTGACGGCTTCCGCTAGCCAGACGAACCGGGGCTCATCTGTTCATCTCTGTCCTTTCTTGGCCGCGATTGAATTCACCTTGCGATCCCAAGACGATGCCAGAAGCTGGTCGACGGCGAAAGAACAGGTTGTGGCACAAGTAGTTTCATCCGTACTCTCGTAGCGTTCCTTTTTCATGCGCGGTCCTCCTTGTTAACCAAACGGGTTACCGATGTAGCTGATCGTTGACAAACCGACATGGGCTCCGACCTTAATCGGGGTGTTCATGGTGACAATGGTGACGTTGTTGGCGCCAACAACCTCGATTCTGGATGGACCCAGCGTCCTCGATCCCACAAGGGCTACTACGCCATAGCTTTGCGTGTTGCCCTTGAAAAGCACAATATCACCCTGCTGGGGTGTGGGTGCGCTCGCCAGCTCCTGCTTCATCACTGACGGTTGAGTTGACAGCGTGATGCCGTCATGCGAGAGTATTGTTGGCACCACATTAGCCCAACTTTCGGAGAATCTTCCCGAATTAGCGTCTAGCTAGATCTTTTTGCCCGATTTCGATGGGTTATCCACAGGTGGGATTTGTATTATGGCAGGTTATATACCAGGTGGGGTATGTTTGGAGTTGAATGTAGTGTCCTAATTATTAGAATACTTGTGATTAATGACAGCATTCCCTCCTACTCGCTGGTAGCATCGACTCTATGTACATCCGCTCAGTTGATACCAAGGCCAAGACCGGTGCAACATATACCAAGTATCAACTCGTCGAGTCATATAGAACTGAGAATGGTCCAAGACAGAAGATCATCTTGACCCTCACTGATCTAGATCTCGAGAAGCCTCTCTGGCCAGCTCTAGCTCGGGTGATTAGTGACCGCCTATCTGGGGTGGAGTCGATCTTTGACGAGGATCCAAAGATCGCTCACTATGCCGACATGGTGATGACCAAGCTCAGTGTGAAGAGCGAGATCACTACAAGTGATAGCAGACGAGACAGTGAGGCGGACTTTGAACGTGTTGATCTAAATACCGCCGCAACCACAAAGGTACGGAGCCTTGGTCCAGAGCTCATTGGGGAGAGGTTCTATGATCTCCTCGGTTGCGAAGAGATCCTGGCGAATGCAGGGCTACCTGCGAAGGTACTCCCGATCGCCAAGGCTGTCATTCTCGCTCGTCTCATCCATCCAGGCTCTGACCTTGCTACCTACAGGTGGATCCGGGATAACTCCTCATTTGTCGAGCTGGCTGGTATTGAGATCGCAAAGTTTACCAAAGACCAGGTGTATGAGGTCGCTGACGCACTCTATGGGGTAAAGGACGAGATCGAGAGAGCGCTCTTTCGCTCCTCGTCCACTCTGTTTCCAACTGATGAGACCCTCTTCCTCTTTGACCTGACCAATACCTACTTCGAGGGCAATGCCAAGGCCAATACCCTTGCTAAGTATGGCCACTCCAAGGAGAAGCGCTACGACTGTGCGCTTGTCTCACTTGCCCTCGTGGTTGATGCAAGAGGATTGCCCATCTACTCCGAGATCTATGAGGGTAGTGTCTCAGAACCAAGGACTTTAGCTGATGTTTTGGCCCACCTCGAGGAGTTGAGAGGAGAGACGCTCTTTGCTGGGGTTACCCCTACCATCATCATGGACCGCGGTATCGCAACTGCTGACAACGTTTCACTCTGTATCGAGAAAGAGCTCAACTACGTCGTTATCGAACGAGCCAACAAGGCGAGTCTCTACAAAGAACACTTCCGCTCTCTAGAGGGATTCGTAGAGGTCACCGATGCCAACGGTTCAGCTGTTGGACTAAAGAAGCTCCAAGAGGGCCAAACCAGTGTGGTTCTGTGCTCATCTGTAGGGAGAAAGAATAAAGAAACGGGGATCGCCAGTCAAGCTAGCACCAGGTTTCTAGCTGACATCGAACGATTGAAGCGCTCTATCGCCAGGGGTGCGGTGGTAAAGACCCAACTCGTCTCAGAGAGGATCGGACGCATCAAGGCTAAGTACCCAAGTGTTGCCGGTAACTACGACTTTTCGCTCAGCTACCACGAGGATCATGGCAAGGTCATAAAGCGGAGTCGAGTAGACCGGGTCATAGATCTCACCATTACTGAAAAGCCGACCAAGACGGGTAACGACTACCTACGTGGTGCCTACGTAATAGAGACGAGTCACAACGAACTCACAGAAGCCGAGATCTGGAATCTCTATATGACCTTAACCAGAGTCGAGAATACCTTTCGGTCCCTAAAGAACGATCTTGGCCTTCGTCCCGTCTATCACCAGCTAGCAACGAGAACCGCTGCTCACCTGTTCATCTCGGTACTTGGCTATCATCTCCTCAGCGCTATTGAGCTCACCTTGCGATCTAACGATGACACCAGGAGTTGGTCGACGATTAAAGAACAGGTCTCTACCCACGCTAGGACCACCATGGTGTTGACTAGTGACGAGGGGATCGTCAATCACATACGGGTCTCCTCTGTCCCAGAGCCAACACAGCGCAAGATCTATTCTCTTCTTGGGGTCAGGGACCCCCTGAAGCGCACAAAGACAATTGCCACGCGTTTGTAGTGTCCTACTGCTCTAACCCCAACCCCTCTACCAGGGAGAATGCGGATGAGTTTCGAAAGTTGGCGTATGAGTAACGACACAGACATAATCATCGCTGGTCAACTTGGCACGGACATCACCAACCCGCCCGGCTAACACGCACCCCGCCAACGCTACGAGGCAGCACATGAGATAAGCAGAGCCTCGGTCGGCTCTCAGCTCTCAGCCGAACGCAGGGCACCTTCAGAGACGGCGGCGATCCCAGCCAGACAGAGCAAGGTGAGCGCTCCAGCAGCAAGGAAGCTCCCTCGCAAACCAAGGAGCTTGGCGCTTACTCCACCAAGCACTGCGCCAAGCGGCACCGCTCCCAACGCAACCAGCCTATACGCGGCGGTAGCTCGACCGAGGATCGCAGCGGGTACCACCCGCTGGCGGAAGCTGACGGTGGTCACGTTGTAGCACCCAACGCCGAACCCAGCGATCGCCAAGGCTAACCCTGCGCTGTAGGGGTCGACGAGCATCCCCGGGCCGGCGAGGCCGACGGCGATGGCGAGTACTGACCCGGCGAGCAGCTTGCCTCGTCCGACCCTCCGGAGGCGCTTGGTGGCGGCGGCGCCCGTAATCCCTCCCACGGCGAAGCACGACAGCAGCAGGCCGTAGCCGACTCCGGATAGTTCTAGCGGTCCCGGTGCCACCGCGTAGAGCACCAGCACCACCAAGACACCCTCGGAGGCTACGTTCGCAATTGCGGTCGTCGCCATAAACGCACGTAGCTGGCGATGACCAACCACGAGCTTCAATCCCTCGACCACATCTGCGCGAAGGCTCGAGGCTCGCTTGGCGTCGCTCCCGTGGAAGGCGGTGCCAGAACTGGCGAGCACCACCGCAGCGAGCGCGTAGCAGCCCGCAGCAGTCCACATCGGCGCGACGAGCCCGACCGCCACCAGGACCCCGGCTAGCGGCGGGCCACCGAGACTTCCCACCGCGTGCTGCATGGAGAACAGCCAGGCGTTCGCACGCTCCAGGCCGTCCGAGCCCACCACCTGGGGAAGCAGTGCGGAGCCGGTCGCGGCGATGAGCACTTGAGCACTGCCGACCACGAACGTCACCAAGTCGAGCACGGCAAGGCCGACCGGAACCGAGTCGAGCAACACGGCCAGAGTCGCTAAGGCGACTGCAGCTAGCATCGCAGCACGAGCCATCGTCGTCCGGCGCTCGGCCCGATCGGTGGCCAGCCCTGCGGGCAGAGCGACAAGGAGCTGCGGCAGCGTCGCCGCTAGTCCGACTCCAGCTACCGCAGCTGGCGTGCGAGACACGTGCACAGCGATCAGCGGGAACGCCGCCAGCACCAGACCGTCACCCAGAAACGACCCGCCCTGAGCTAACAGGAGACGGTGAAGACCGAAGTTCGAGGAGCGTAGCCTCAGCCAGGGGCGACGGTCCCGCCGCCCCGGACCGAGCGCCTCCGTCACTTATCCGACCTCAAAACCTCGGCTGTTGCAGCCGCCGGTTGCACTCGCCAAGTCTCGACCGTTAATGCTTGCCCCTCCATAGCGCCCCCGCTTTAGCATGAGCGCGCTCAGCGTATAGCGCCCAGTGACTACCCGGGACCTCCTCGGAGGCGATACCGATCCGATCCAAGAGCCACAGCGCGATCCCCGGGTTACGAGCAAGTATCGGCCCATGTAGGTAGCTAGCGACAATAGGACCATAGACGATACCGTCATATCCGTCCTGGCCGTTGCCATTGCCCTCGTGCACCTTCGCCAATGGCTGGCATCCTTCATCTAGAATCGTCATCGCTCCGTGATTCTCAAAACCGGTAATCAACGACTGCCCCACCCCGATCAACGGTGTTCCAAGAACCTCGCCAACCATACGCCCGGGTGCTCTTAGGCTATCGACCGGCAACAGACCGAGGCCCGGCAAAGTTGACTCCCCGACGGCAAAGCTGCGCCCCAACACTTGATAACCGGCGCAGACGGCCAGTATCGGACGCTCCTGCTCAACCACACGATGCAGAGGGGAGCCCTCGGCCAGACGTCTGGCAGCCAGAGCCTGCGGGCCATCTTCCCCACCACCGAGTAGGTAGATATCACCATCAGTAGGGACCTCATCGTTGATGCCCACCGAGACTAATTCGGGCACACGACCGGCAAGCTCGACCAAGTGGGCAAGGATTCGCGCATTCCCTTGGTCGCCATAGGTTCCGAGCACATCCGGAAAAAGAGAGATAATCCTTACCGTCATGGGGCCGACTCCGCCGTCAAGGCGACAATTGCTCCTACCTCGGCGCGTATGGCCACCAACGATCGAAAAGCCGTGTAGTTACCGAGGTAGACGATACGACTCCTGCCGCTGGACACGAGTCGATTAGCCGCCAACCGAAGCGCTGCAAGCTGTGAATGCTCTACAATCACCTCAAATCCTGCCACCTCGAGGCGCAGTGCTAGATCCGTCGCACGCTCCCCAGTCACGATAACCGGGTTACGCGCAAGCCTCTCAAACTCGACGTCCCAAATCCATGAGGTATCCAGGCCGTCAGCTACACGAGCATTTAGACCGAGAACCAGTTCGCAGTCACTGTTATCGACAATGGACAGATTCGCATGCCATCCTGCTGGGTTCTTGGCAAGATAGGTGACCAGAGACGGCATCGCTGGCAAGCTCGTCAGCCACCAAGTTGCAAAGCGCCCCTCCACTCCCGACGAGAGACTCAAGCGAGCGGCAACCCCCTCGACCGCACCTTCGGTTACCACCGCTACAGCCACCGCAGCCAAGAGCGCGTTCAAAAGGTTGAAGCCCCCAGGTAAGCCAGGATGCATGGATCCAAGCTGAGTACCATTCTTCGAAAGTCGACCATCCTCATCGACCTCATAGTCAGCAGAGGGCTCGCAAAGCCCGCACGAGGCACAACTCCAGGTGCGTGCATGCGTCAACTCGCCAGTACAGCGAGGACACGACTGCGCATCGCCTTGCCACTCGGCTGGTCCCTTAACCCACAAACATCGCTTAAAGCCAGCGGCATTAGCCACGATCAACGGATCAGATGCGTTAGCGACCAGAGTATCGATCGTGGAAGCAGACTCACCGATACGAGCAGCCAGCCGTCGCACCTCTAGGTTGCGGTCGAGCTGATCTCTGGACATATTCAACCACACCAGGACCGACGGCTCCAGACTCTTGGCAACCGAAGGAACATATGCCTCATCGACCTCAAAAACCGCATATCGAGAGCTTATTTTGCTCGCCGCCAGCACGCTCGCTATCCCCCAAGGAAGGTTGGATCCACGGTTTGAAAGCGTATCAGCACCAAGCAGCGAACGCACGAAGGCGGTGGTCGTCGTCTTGCCGTTGGTGCCAGTCACGAGCACACTTTTAGTTTGACGCATAGAGTCATCGTGACTATGGCTGAGAAATTTGGGGTCAATCGTGAGCGCAATCCGTCCCGGAAGTGTCTGTCCTTGAAAGCGTGGAACGGCTTTCACACCGAAAGCCACGAGTTGGGCGGTACGCCTTGCGGCGCTGGCGCGTAAAGGGAGATCCATCAGCGAGTATCCTAACTGCCAGCGGCAGCTCAACGGACGTGAACCTCTAGACCGAATCCTACCGAGTGCAAAAAGTGAAAGGAGCCGACAGGGGGGCGCCGGCTCCTTTATAGGGAGCAACGGTTCTGGGGGGGGAACCATTTCCGTTGCTGTATTACATACTACTTACTTGCCCCCCTGGATCCAAAGCTTTTTTATGATAGCTTGTATCACTTTTTCCGATAGGCTGCACCCATGGAGCTCCGCCAACTACGTTCGCTCCTCGCGGTCGAAGAGGCAGGGAGCTTCTCAGCAGCTGCCGAGGCACTTGATACCGTTCAATCGAATATCTCCAGTCACATCTCTCGGCTCGAACGAGAGCTGAATACGCTGCTCATCGACCGTCGTACAGGGACTCTCACCGAGGAAGGAGAGATTGTAGCCCGCCGGTCACGCCGGCTTCTCGAGGAGCTAGAGGAGATCTACTCTGACTTGGATGGTCTTAAGGCCGATATCACCGGCCGCGTTCGACTAGGAGTCATTGCAACCACTGCAAGCTGGCTGCTGCCGCTGCTACTCGACCGACTAAACACCACCCACCCACGTCTCGAGATCGAGATTGCCGAAGGCACCGCCGCATCTCTGCAGCGGCGCCTCCACTCAGGCAACATCGACCTTGCACTACTAACCACTCCACTAACTATCGATGGACTGACCTTCGAATCGCTCTTCACCGAGACCTACGTGCTCATCGTAGGACAAGATCACCCACTCGCCCAACAACAATCGATCTCACTCTATGAGGCCGTGCAGTACCCTCTCATTGTTCCTCCGAACCATGTCGCCTTTCGCGAAGAACTCGAGGCGATGGCCGCGACTAGAGGGCTTCAGCTACGTCACACCGCCGAGATCGATGGGCTCCACATCGTCGCTATTCTCGCCCTGGCTGGATTCGGCTCTGCCATCCTACCTTCGAGCGCGATTCTCAGCCTGTCACAGCTCAAACCTCGGGTCTCCATCCCTATTGCGGATCTCAATCCACGCAGGGTTGGGATCGGGCGCTATCGAAATCGCATCCAGTCCGCAGCCTCTAAGGCTGTCGTCGAGACTCTCCTCGCAGTCCTCCGATCCCCGACAACGACACTACCCGAAGGTATCACCGTCGCTATCCGGAACCCAGACCGTACGCGTGTCTGAGATAGTCGATCTCAGCTAGAAATCGTCGATGTTGCCTTTGAATGCCTCAGGGTCGGTCGTAGAATGAGGGTAGTACTACTAGGAGGACAGATGACAAAGTTTTGTGACCAGCGAGTTGTGATCGTCACAGGAGCGGGGCGAGGTATAGGGCGTGCTCACGCGCTATTGTTCGCCGAGCATGGGGCCAAGGTGGTGGTCAATGACCTTGGAGCCGAGGTAGACGGCTCCGGATCTGGATCAGGCCCTGCGGGAGAGGTCGTCGATGCCATACGGGCAGCAGGCGGAGAAGCCGTCGCCAACGGAGATGACGTTTCGTCCTGGGAGGGCGCGCAGAGAATCATCAACACAGCCATCGATACCTACGGTACCCTCGATGTCGTAGTCAACAACGCTGGCATCCTCCGCGACCGGATGATCATCAATATGACCGAGGATGAGTGGGATCTGGTCATCGGTGTGCACCTCAAGGGAACCTTCAATATGATACATTGGGCAGCGAGCTACTGGCGGGAGCTCTCCAAGGCAGGGACCCCTCGCGATGCTCGTATCATCAACACCACCTCGGCCTCGGGCATCTACGGCAATGTTGGCCAATCTAATTATGGGGCTGCAAAGGCAGGAATCGCCTCGCTTACCAATATCGCAGCGATGGAACTCGGTCGCTACGGCGTAACCGTCAACGCAGTTGCCCCTGTGGCCCTTACTCGCATGACAGAAAATCTAGGCATAGTGGCCGATGACGACGCCAAGGCGAAGGAACAACTTGCGCCAGAGAACATCTCACCGCTCGTCGTCTGGCTGGGCTCAGATCGATCGCGTTCAATTACTGGACGAGTGTTCGATGTCGCAGGAAATCACGTCGATGTCGCCGAAGGATGGCACGCGGGCCCTGGAATTGACGCTGCTGGAGTCCGCTTCACCGTCGAGGAGCTAGACCCGCTAGTGGTCGATCTTGTCGGAAAGGCACGCAAGAACGCCGATATGTCAGGTCACGAACCCGCCTAGCCAACACCAACCTCTCTCGAAGGACTAAAGGCGGCCAACGCCAGCCGATCGCCTATGTGAGGAAAGCACATAGGCGATCGGCATTATGAGGGCGACCATCGACAAGTACGGTTGACGCGGCCAATCTTGTAACCGAGCTCAAAGCTTGGAGTTGGGCAAGTACGAACATGGCGTGCACATACCACTGAGCGCTCGAGCCCGAGAGTCAACCAGATCGGGAGTCCACCCAGCTTCGCCTTCTAGACTGATGGCCTAATGAGTATTGTGCATAGCTATCGTTCAGCCTCGATAGATCAGCGCGTCCTCGAGCTCTTTGCCCTCGTGGGGGATAGTTTTGTCGGCGCAAAAGAGGCGTTGCTCCACAGCGACACCTCAATCACTACCCGACTCGTCGATCGCGAACGCCGTATCGATGAACTCTACGGCACACTCCAACACGAGGTGAGCCAAAGACTTATGGAGGATGACCACCAACCTGGAGAGCTGCACTATCTGGTTGGGATAGTTCGCATCATTCCAGAGCTTGAGCGGAGTGGAGATCTCGCTGAGCACATCGCTCGCAAAGCTTCGCTCGACCTCACACGTGATCTCAAGCCGCGCTGTCGTGGCATCATGGAGCAGATGGCCGAACTCGGAGCCTCGATGTGGACACAGGCATCGTTAGCCTTCGACGCCCAGGACCCTAGCGTGGCCAACCATCTCGATCAGCTCGACGAGAGTCTTGACGATCTACATGTGTCGTTCATGACCGAGGTAGCCTCCTCGTCGCCTCCGATCGCGATCGCCATGGAGCTGGCACTCGTAGGCCGCTTTCTCGAACGCTTTGGCGACCATGCAGTCAACCTAGCGCGAACAACTGCGAGCCTAATTACCCAGCTTGATCCGTATCCAAAGGCGAGCTCTGAAGACTAGAAATCTGCGTTAGACAGTAGGCCATCGGCGAGAGCTAGACTTCTGTGCGCGTACTCGGTGATAGCTTGGTCGTGAGCCGCGACCACGACCAGATTACCGGCGTTGGCATGACCCACAAGAAGCTCCATCACTCGCTCTCGATTACCGGCATCGAGTTCAGAGGTGGGCTCGTCGGCTACCAAGACTTTGGGGGCGACCGCCAGGGCTCTAGCCACCGCTACTCGCTGCTGCTGCCCACCCGAAAGCTCTCGAACCAAGCGTTCGGAGAGGCCATCTAAGCCGACCATACCCAAGAGTTCGTCGACCGGACGCAGACTACCAGCGCCTCGCCAGAGCTTGCGTCCAAGTTCAACATTTTCAGACACCGTCAGCGCGGCCACGAGCCCAAAGGCTTGCGGAACTAGAGCGGTGTCCAAAAGATCAGCACTACGACGTCTGCCATCGGCCATCACCAGCTCTACCGAACCGCTATCGGGTCTCACGAGTCCACAGATGGCGTGTAACAGCGTCGTCTTGCCAGACCCAGATGGTCCGATCATGGCGACCATCTCACCCACTTCGTAGCGGAGTTCGGGAATCGAGAGGATCTGGACTGAACCGCGGCGAATCTCGAGATCCTCCACCTCCACCGCGACTACCTCACTCATGGTCGCCCTCCTCCACCAATCGCAGTTCGAGCCCTCGCTCGATCTGGGTTACCTTCACCAGTGAATCCGGGGGCAAAACGTGGCGCAGATGTGGAGGCAGCTGCAAGGTGCCATCCTGGCCAACGACGGCGAACTCCTCACCGAATCGCCCCTCAGCGCCAACCCTACCGTCGCGGATCGTGATAGTCCGAGGCATCGCACTGGCGATGTGCGGATCGTGAGTGACGATCACTACCGTCGTATGATACTCGGCGTTGATCCGCATCAAAAGCTCCACTACCAGGTCGCGGCTGACGTGGTCTAGCTGGCTGGTCGGCTCGTCGACCAACAGCACGCTCGGATCATGCACCATGCCCACCGCCAACGCACACATCTGCTGCTGACCACCGGAGAGGGTGCGCACCACGCGGTGGGCGATCGGTGCCAACCCAAGCGTCTCCAACAACTCCTGTGCTCTTGCTCGCGACGCCTTGGTATCCGCCGCAAAGACGAGGTTTTCTAGCACCGTCCCGTATCCGATCAGGTTATTGGTCGCCCCCTGGAGGACTAGCGAGACCTCACGGCCACGAAGTCGGGCCAGCTCTCGAGACTTATACTGGCTGATATCCTTCTCACCAAGAAATATCCTTCCAGCCGATGGATTGAAGAGGCCAGCTATAAGCCTGAGCAACGTTGACTTGCCCATGCCCGACGGCCCGAGCAGTGCCACCACCTCGCCAGCGGCTATCTCTAGGTCGACCCCACGAAGAGCAACGACGTCACCCTCTGGTATCGGATATAGGTGTACGAGTCCTGACACCCTGATCCCTAGCTGATGGGTAGTGCTGCTCATCGATCACCTGCCCGAAGTTCATCAAAACTCGCTCGCCCTACCACCCGTGCGGCGGCGAATACACCGACGACAACCGCGACTACTACCACCACCGCTACCACCACGATCTCGGAGACTATCGGTAAGGCGTAGCCAAAGTGGAGATGATCGAGGCCAGAGTCGATCTCAGGCAGGACCGGTAGCGCCAATCGTGCACCCACGACTCCCGCCACCACACCGGCGGCAGCGGCGGCGACCACCAAGATCACAGCCTCGAGTATGTAGGCGAGTAGCAAACGGGGTCTACCAAGACCTAGCACCCGCATCGCAGCGAACTCAGGGATCCTCCCCCGACCCTCGACGAGCAGCTCGAAGGCGAGTCCCAGCAACACAACGACAATGCCAGCGGCCGCTGCGATTGGGAACAGACGTTCAGCGAGTCCCAACGGCTGATCGGCGTATGAGCTGGCAAGCGCCTTAGAGGAGTTAATCGAGTCGATCACCACCCCTTCGTGTCGGAGTCGACCGATTACGCTCGCTGGTGCCCCCTTTGCAAGCCAGACCTGGTCGCTGGCTAACGAGGTTGAATTCTGCACCAACTCGGCCTGAGTGAGGTCGACGATGCTGGCGTCGCCTCCGACCGATGGCAACGATGCAAGCGTAAGAAATGGTCGAATGTTGATCTGGTTGCCATCGACTCCATTAACGACACCGGTTCCAACTGCAGAGACCACGTTAGCCGACAGCGTTGATCGCACCGATGAACTGACAATCGCTGGCAGATAGCTTGGGTAACTCTTTGGAACGATGGCGATATTGGAGCCACCGGTGGCTGGATAGGCACTAAAGGAGAGACGACTGGGACTCGTCTCGACGCTGGTCTGCACGCCGGTGGCCGCTCGCCAAGACGTACCAAGCACGCCTGGACTCTCCCCAACGGGCAGCTTGACGCCGCTTAGCTCCGAAAGTTGAATAGCGAAGTGAGCGCCCGGAGAGGTGTATCCACCGTTGGTGATCACCGAGTATCCGATACCGGAGAAGAGGCAACCGTCGCGCACACACCCGACGTGGAACGAGGACGTATGATAGCTCGCAGTCAGAGGAACATAGATGATGTCAGGCGAGTTCTGAGCCTCGTTGAGCAGGGTCAACTCAAGGTCTACCTCCGCACCCGCTGGCACCTTACCGGCCATGCGGGCGCGAACCGTCAACGTATTAGAGGTCACCCTGAAGGCCTTGTTGTTGAACGGAGCGAGTTGGCGAGCGATAGTCGTCACCGGCACGGTGCCTACCGCCTTCGGCCAAGAGGCCACCCGCCCAAACCTACTCGCCTGCACCGCCAGCGTCGTTCCGCTCGCAGCCTTATAGAGTTCGGCAGCCATCACCGCGTTTCCACTCGGATCCGCGTGATCTACCGCAGCGACGAGGCCGAGATGTTTGGGCAATGATACCGTAAGCACCTTCCCCGCCCCGACTTCATAGTCAGCCACATCGGTTCGATGACGGCCGATGACTGACTGTGCTCCAAACCCAAAAACCACAAGAGCGAGAGCGATTCCAAACGGAATGATCTGGCGCAACATACCAGAGCGTGCTCGCAGCTGGCGGACGCTCAAGTACCATGCAATGTGTCGCCCCTTGCGAGTGAAACGACGCGCGAGCCGAAGTAGCAACGAGGTGAGTGCGATCACCACTATCGCTACCCCCGCCCCCAAAAAGGCTGGAGCAGCACCTGCTAGCGGATCAACACCGCTGCCAGTCGTCGGTGCGATCACGAGCTGTGCCGTGAGCACCGCCGCTACCACCACGATAAGCACGTCTACAAGTGCACGGAAACGGCCTCGGTTTCGCAACGCCGAACGGCTAGCCTCTAGCACACCCCGCCTGAGCGCAGTCGCTGCTGCAACAACCGTAACCACGAGTGCCGCAACGACCACCGCCAACCCGGCTAAATACGTCGTCGGCAAGATGTATAGCTGGGTTCCTGGCGCGAAGTAGGCGTGACCCACCTCGGAAACCGTCAGGTAGGCGCCGAGAAACCCGAGCGGACTGGCGACGATCAACACCACCAGTGGCTCACCAATCGCTCGGAGAACGATGCTGCGCGGGCGCACACCCCGTAGCTGGGCGAGTCGAAACTCACTCATTCGGGATTGAACCATTCGCCAAATCAAAGTACCAAAGACGATGAGCCCAAGGAGAACAAGCTCCAAAATAATCACCGTAACCAGAGTCGCCATTGAGTTCTGCGAGCCGATAATCCCTAGGATTACCGAATACAGCCCCGAGCTAGCGGCCGCACTATCATGGGTCGCCACCAGACGGGTGTATCGAGCAATGATGCCGCCTGTAGTGCGGTAGTTGCGGATGTTGACTACAGGTGGCCGTAACGGCATCTGGAGTATGCGGTCCACCCCAAGATAGGTGTTGAAGTTGTTGGAGCTCGTGAGCCCGAATGTAGCCTTGCCTCCAAAGAACCCGGGAGCCACCACCAGAGGGTCGAGCTGGACGGTAGAGCCGGAACCAGAGCCGAACGCGAAGTAGTTGGATCCCCACCAGTAGTTGGTCTGAGTATCAGGGGTAGCGTAGGTGCCAACTACCCTAAAGTCACTGCTGGCCCCGGCTCCAGGCACCCCCGCCGCAATCAGCCCTGGGGTAACTTTGATGGTCGAGCCGACGGCTACATGAAGGTAGTTCGCGGTGCGAGCGCTCAGCAGAAGCTGTCTGTCAGTAGTCGGGCAATGTCCACTAGTGAGTTGAAGATGCGCACATATATCTGTGCGCTCAAAGAAACTTGACTCAAGGACGGCGCCAGCTAGATGAGGGCCAGGAGTGACCACACTCGGCACAAAGGCGGTCAACAGTGGATGAGAAAACAGAGGGCGCCCATTTAGGCGCGGAGCCTGATGCTCAGCGGCGACGAGCTTGGCTCGATCAAGTGCTCCGGTCGACCCCACCTGAAGGCCAGTTCTGCTAACCGGTGCACTTCGCAGCCCTCCGATGAGCACCGAGTTCTGTGCTGAACCTAGATAGATAGGTCCAATCGTCGCACCGAGTATGGCGACCACTGCGGCCACCAATAGAAAGACAAGGGCGCCCAGCCGGAAACGGATCCCACGGATGAATAGTCCAATTCTTGCTCCACCCATCGCTTTAGCTAGTTAACAATCTTCTGGCACACACTGACACTCGGTCGAGCCTAGCTGCTTGCCAAGCAGATGTCAAGAACAGAACGAGCTTTGATACCAACTATCTCTCATGATCGAAACGCTTACGCTCTGCGAGCCGAGCCCCCATCGCCGCTACCTGGCTCCGATGACGGACCCCGAGCTTTGCCAACAGGTTGGAGACGTAGTTCTTCACGGTCTTCTCGGCTAAGTACACCTCAGCCGCGATCTCCCGGTTAGTCCTGCCCTCGACGATCAGATCAAAGATCTTACGTTCCTGTTCGGTGAGGTTCGAGAGCGGATCATCGGCGCCATCGCGCAAGCGCTCAAGAAGCCTCGTGGTAAGGCCAGCATCGATCAGACTCTCGCCAGCAGCGATCCTCTTGATAGAATCAACAAGCTCATCGACCTTTATCTTCTTTAGCAGGTAGCCGGAGGCACCTGCCATAATCGCTGAAAACAGGGCTTCGTCATCCGAGAATGAGGTCAACATGATGCACTTCAGGTCGCGGTCTTGTGAACGCAGATCACGACAGAGACTGACTCCATCTCCATCGCCCAGTCGGACGTCTAGAATGGCGACATCGGCATCGATCAACGGAAAACGCTGTAGAGCCTCCTCGACGCCACCAGCCTCGCCAACCACCTCGAACTCGGGATCTATTGTTAGCAACGCGACGATTCCGCGTCGTACCACTTCATGATCTTCAACGATAAAGAGTCGTATCATGGCACACTCTTACACGCCAGTCTCGGTTGTCAAGCCTCAACTGCGGACGATGACGACAGGAACCGGGCAGTGATGCACCAACTGATCGCTCACGCTCCCTAGCATCAGCGCCTGAAAACCACCGTGCCCTCGCGCCCCTACGATCACCAGATCAGCGTCCTCGGTCTTCTCGATGATCCGGGAGGCCGCATTGCCACTCTCTAGCGCAGTCTTAACCCTCACCCTGGGGTGAGTTCTGGTCGCGACCTCGACCGCCTCAGCCAAGAGCGCGTTACCAGTCGCCTCAAACTCGGCAGTTACAGACTCAGAGAAGCCAAAACCGTAATCTGGCTCTGTCCAGGCATAGACCATGACCAGCTCGGCAGCGCGAAGCTCGGCCTCTGCGAGTGCAAAGTCCAACGCTAGCTTCGCCATTGGCGACCCATCGTATCCCAATACCACCCGATTGTAACGCTGGCTAGCCATTGAACACGCTCCTTTGAATCTGCGCGTACCACTGTCACTCGATGGAGAATCGCACTCTTACGTACTCGCTCCAACCGATTAACACCAGTACCGACTCTCACTCTAGCAACCAGGCACGTACAACCTGAGGGGACAAAGGTCCCGAATATGAGCGACAAAACTCCTCAACTCCCCACCTTTTCGGACCGAAGGTGGAGGAAGGCTCACTGGAGAGTCAGCGTGGACTCTTGGTGAGCCTATCTCCTACTCCACCCCACAGGCCCAGATGGCGTCCACCACACGCCATCTGGGTTCCTCTATTGTCTCTCATTCGTTATCCTCACCGCTTACCTGTCGGTCGTCAGGTCGTCATCATCACCTCGGACGATCCAAGAGCGATTAGAAGCTCAGAGATCGATCTCGTCCTGTGCGTCGACAAGGCCTGAGGAGACCGTCGCTTCAATGCTGGCCAACCCCATACCTGTGCGATATCACCCCGGATAAGCCTCCTGTTTGGCTTCGCATAGCGGTGTGCAACAAGCTGTGGCACCAGCATGAGCGTGGGCGAGTGCAAAAACCAGTCGCCCAGTTAGCAACACGCTCGCCACCACCCCGCCTATCCAAAACCCGACCGCACTCTATCGCCTAGCCTCGTCTCTCGCAAGCATGCAACACGTTGCTCGCCACCCTCGAGTCGATCATGAGCGAACCTCGCTGGCTAGCATGGTGAGGGTGCAGCCACAACCCCACAGACGAGTGACCGAAAGGTCCAAGGCTTGGCTCGCTGCCTACTTCGACGCCAGCTCTCCGCTAGGGGTCTTAAGACGAATACACGCACTGTCGATATCATCCGACACCCTGATGACCGTGGCGTTGGCGGGTTCGCTATTCTTTTCGATCTCGCCTGGGGAGGCGCGCTCAAAGGTAACCCTCTATCTCCTGTTCACGATGGCACCATTCGCCATCCTCGCTCCACTCATCTCTCCGATCATCGATAGAGGTCCCAGAGTACGTCGCATCGTCGTCATTCTCTCAGGTGTTGTCCGCCTCGTCGGCGTCTTTCTCATGATCTTTGAACTGCGTTCATTATTATTGTTTCCTCTGGCACTGATGAATCTGGTGGCCTCCAAGGCCTACCTGGTCTCAAAGTCATCGCTCATCCCTGAACTCCTCGACTCGGACTCACGCTCTGAACTCGGCAGCCTTGTAAAGACCAATGCGAACATCACCCTCCTGGCCGCCATCTCAGGAGCCATCGCCGGCGTTATCGGCGCAGGTATCTTGAAGACACCTTTCCTCGGAGCACATTACGACCTGATCCTAGAGCTCATACCGCTCTGCCTTTTCATCTACGAATCCCGTTCCCTGGTCAAGAACCTTCCACCGCGCACCGTCGACCGATCAAAACCACGCGCTGCCAAAAAACGCCGACCTAGCGGACCTGCGTATGCGCAAACGCTCACGCTCTCACTACTCATGAGTGTCCTCCGGGGACAGGTGGGGTTCTTCGTCTTCCTTGTCGCCTTTGCACTAAAGACCATCCACAGTCCAACCTGGCTATATGGGGCCGCTCTGGTTGCTAGCTCACTCGGGTCCGCCTTGGCAACTCAGTTGACACCACTTGTTCGCCGCAAACTCGGCGAGACTACCATAGTGATCCTCGGAACCATCGCTATCGTCGCCGTCGCCTTTGTCGCAGCCACCCTCAACATCGGCATCTCCGGTGCCATCCTTATCGCCTTTGTACTTGGCGTCGCCGCAGGTGGCGCCAAAATCGCCTTCGATGCCAGCGTCCAAACCTCGATGGCCAAACACGAGTACGGCCGGTTGTTTGCGCGTTATGAATCCTATTTTCAACTCTCTTGGGTCGTTGGTGCCTTCGTAGCCACTCTTGCCGACCTTACCCTTGCCGATGGCGAGGCCTTTCTCGGCGCCACTGCCCTCCTAGCCCTCGCATCCTACGTCATCGCGATCTCCGCGCTACGTCACTCTGGTCAGGAGCCTGATGCAGAGGATCCCGAGTGGATCTAAACAACTGTGGTAACCAGATCGCAACCGCAGTGGATATCACTTTTAATGGACACATGGCCGATATCACAGACCTCTGCGACGCGACCTCAGCGAACGATAGTTCTAGTGACTTAGACGGCGGGAATCGCCTGCATCATGAGGATCTAGAGCCGACGTCGCCCTTGGGTCGGCATCACACCAACAGATCTACACGCTCCAAACACGACAACCGAGAGATCTGCTGGCACCACTGTTGCATAGAGCGTCACAACGAGCAGCTTACGCCCACTCCTCGCCCTAGGTGGGCCAACTGGATGTTGTAAACCGAGGAGATCTGCGATACCCAGCCTCTCAAGTCCTCTGGAGCCAGTATGGGGTGTAGCAACCTGGTTGACAAAGCCGATCTCTCGGATCACTCGGAAAGCAAGGCCTCGATGTTCTTGCTCGCCTCCCACAACAACTCGAATGGAAGGTCTGCCAACGACATCCCATATTTATCCCCCAGAACGCCATCTTCGTCGTCCAAAGGAGCTCGATCCGGTAGTGGCTTCGATTTAGTCGAGCTTGCCGCATCGCGCATCGCCATCGAAAGGACGGCAAGTTCCTGTATCCGGTAAGGACTGACGTTGGCATGCAGCGCAGAGAGCGACTGGAGGGCTAGAAGGGCTAGCGATGAACGATCGAGTTGAATCAGGAGTTGACGCTCACGATTGGTGTCTTGGGGACGCTTCCGGAGTGGTGCCTCATGACCTGCCGCATTGAGGACCTCGATGGCAAGCACACGTTTACGACGTGCCGACTCTAGCAACGCATATCCGTGCTGATCATCCGTGGCCCAACGAGTGCCGAGAAACTCGATAAACAACGCTTGCGCCATCATCGTCGACTGCACCAGTGCTGGGAGCGGCTCGGATATCCACGTTGGAGCTATGAATGAAACTATCATCGCGATCGCTCCACCCAATAACGTATCAACGAGCCGATCAATCGCCACCGCCGTCGCGGTCGCACCGAGAAGGACAAAGAGCAATACAACGACAGCAGTAATGCTGATGCTGTAGAAGAAGTAGTTCGCTCGAAAGGTTGCAAAACCAGCCCAGGTGACTACCGCCACCATCACTACCAAGATCAGGCTTGTCGGAGCGAACAACAGGACTATAGCGGTAGCCATTGCGACTCCTAGGACTGTTCCAAAAATACGGAACAATCCTCGTTCAAACGTGCTTACATTTTGCGGTCGGAGTACCAAGGCAACCGTCATTGGCCCCCAGTAGCCGTGTCCGACACCAAGCAGATACACCAAGACGTCCGCTATTACAAGCGCAGAGGCGAGGCGTATGGCGTGGCGAGTGACGACAGACTGTGATGATGATGAGAATGGTCGCTCGAAGGGGTTGTAAACCGAACGCTTCACCCTGATCCCGGTTAGCTGCCGATGATCTTTGAGCCCGAGCAACACATCGACAATGCCCGCCAGATCCGCTAGTAGCTGAATTCGTATTTCAGCATGTGCGTCATCTACCTTGAAACCAAGGGGGTCCCTAGCCTGCTCCACCTCGAACTTCAAAGCCTGATACCGAGACGGGCGATAATGCCCGCGTGAGAACTCGACCACCTGTTCACATACCGTGGCGGTCAGCTCGATTACGCGATCACCGCTGGAGCTAAATTCGGTTGCGACACCATGGGTCTGCGAAACTCGTAGCATAGCTAGTCGCGACCGCAGATTTGCCGCTGAGACAGTCAAGCTGAGGAGGGCTGCACTTCGACGCCCCCTAAACGGTTGTGGATCGACTAACGAGTCTTGAAGAACTGAGATCAGATGAGGATTTGGCGCTCGATCGATATTGGTCGAACTCGCATACCGAGCCAGAGAGGCATAGACCTGGCCCAAAGCACGGCACTCAATTGGAGATCGACTGCTTAGAATCGCGATAGCAGTCAAAATGACTTGAAGCAGGGCTCCCATCGCGGTTGCGAGTGCAAGAGAGGCCGAGAGTGAAGTTGGAGCCCCTAGTCCACTACCAATAGCGAAGGCTACCAACGCCTGAATACCAATAGTGGAGGCAGCCTCACCAAGAGCCAAAGCTGCGCCGGCCGCCGAGCCAACTACGAGATAGAACACAGCTGAAGCAAAAAGCTGAGAGTGGATGCTGTTCCCCGCTACCAGGCAGACGCTAACTACCACCAATGCTATCGACATCGTCACCAGCCGGCTTCGATAGCCTCGCTGGAAACCCGCAAACCCAACGAGGAGTGCGCCAATGGCACCGACAGCCCCCAGCACGATATCGTGTAAGAGAAGCCCGACTATCAGTGGCACAACTACACCCAAGGTCGCAAAGACGCCACCACGTAGCGATAGACCACTGGCGTCAACCTGAAACGTCGACCGGACCAGACGCCACAACAGGGTTCGCACGGCGGTAGCGTTCGGCCTCACACTCTACATTCTAGAGCGAAACCATCCCGCCGATTCGTCTGGACCGCCCAATGACCACGGCACGCGTCACTGGCGAAAGGAAGACATCGGCTCTGTCTATCCAGCCTCCTCGCTACTTCAGATCGGAGTCGTTCTCACACCGTGTCCCCTCGTTGCTTGGTTAATCGAGTGAGCCGCTTCGTTGGCCTGATAGGTAAATGGTCAGGAACTCAATCAACCAAGCGGGCCATGAGCACAAGTCTGGTACTCGGTTTTGCGAACTAGTGAGCGAAGTCTTAATTGGCAATTAGTGGATACAATATAGAACGGCAATGGACCCGGCCCAGACGAGTGGTTCGCCTGAACGACGATTTACCGTCTTGTCGGCGTTACCAGCTACTTAACCAAGGGAACATAACGCCGTGAATCTTGACTTAAGCCGTTCTTCGACCGCGTACAAAGTGAAGGACTACCACGACAACAGCGATGATCAACAGGATATTGACAAGACCGCCTCCAATGTGGCCAAGAAGACCAAAAAACCATAGAACAATAAGCACAGCAGCAATAATCAATAACATTATCTATTTCTTTTCTGTTTAGACGTCTAACCAGTCTGGTTTATACGCTGGTAGATACGCTCAGCTGGTTGCTGATATCGACGATCCAGGGGGGTGTGCCAACAGTCGTCTCCGGCGGTTCGGTTTTCCACAGAGGATGACACCTCACCGATACGGATAACCACGCCCTTCTTAACACCGACTACTAAATCGTAATCCTTGATGTGTAGATTCTCCTGTGAGTGACCGACAACACTAGAATTGGCCTCGGCGCCTGTTTGCTGAGATTGTTGGTGGCCATAACACTCGTAGTAATACCAATCACCCGGATACTGTCACCGCGATCCGCTCATCATAATCATTTCGGCAGCTCCGGGTGGCAGACTAGCCGCTCACCATCGGTCCAACTTGATATCGGTATACCGGCTCTTGAGATTTGACAGGCAGTCTTGAATGAGAAATGGGTCAGGGCAGAAACCAGCTCTAGAGTTGCCAAGGATATAAGCCAGGACGGGATCAGCAACCACGGGTTTAGGCTTCAGGCCTCGAGTCTCAGACTCTTTAAAGCGAAGACGTATGAAGACCACGTGGCCCCATGCGTTCTAAGCGTTCTTGATTCCATGACAGCTGGTCTCGATGAGACCTGAGCTCCAAGCGATGTCGGCGACAGTTTTGCCATTATTTAACATCTGGTCGCCCTCTGCAGAGCTTTGCGATCACTGGATCTGATGTATGCAACGTGGTCTAACATGAGCTCTTCTCCCGTATCTATTTTGGTCGATTCTCTCGCATCAGAGGTGGATCATATAGGGTTTACCGCTACGCTCTCTGCGCTTAACCTGAACGACTACTAGAGTTCAGATACTGCCGAAACCTAACAGCCTTTTGCTGACGAATGTAATCTAAAGAGGTGCGACCAGAACCTCCGTACTTGTGATCGTGAAATCAAATCGTACTGACAGTCTCATATGATCGAATTCCATGTCATACTCGAGCAACCGCTATCTATCCGGAATTTTCTAGTGGCTACAAAAGATAAGTGGAACGATTACGCATTGCGAGCGCCCAGAGTAAAACTGGTGCCATGGAACCCGATCACCCGAAACCGACTGGACGCCGAGTTGGGAGGCGCGTCTTTCTGTCGGTCCTAGGAGCCGGGGTGGTCACCACCCTCTTTGGTCACGACATTGCCCAAACCCTGAGTGGTCTAGCCAACTCCGGGGGATTCAGCGTTGGCGGATTCGAGATCTATACCGTCACCGGCTCGATCCCTGACATCAAAACGAGTTCGTACCGCTTGCGCATCGACGGCAACGTCGAGCATCCACTGCTGCTCTCCTACGAAGAGTTGCGAGCACTCCCCCAACATGAGGTCAGCTTTACCTTCACGTGCGTAACCGGCTGGACAGTTCCCAACACCCACTGGCGAGGGGTCAGGCTTGCCGATCTCCTTGACCGAGTCAAACCACGCACCGGCGTAAACGCTCTTGAGTTTTCCAGCGCCGACGGTGTTTACACCGACTCCCTCGGCCTCAACGAGGCGCGAAGCTCCGATGTTTTACTCGCCATGGACCTAGACAACAAGCCGATCTCGGCCGATCATGGGGCACCAGTAAGACTGTTGGTTCCAAGTATGTACGGCTACAAATCGGTGAAGTGGTTGAACAGAATCAGCCTTGTTAGCCAACAGACACCGGGTTATTGGGAGCAGCGAGGCTATCCGGTCAATGCCACCATCTCCTAACCACTCCGCCACTGACGACAACACCACTCGCCGCTTTTTCTTCTTCGAGAAGCTGATCCACTGGCTGATAGCGATCGCTATGTTGGTCCTGCTCGCCACCGGAACCATTCTTTTCGTGCCTGCACTCACAGCCCACTTCCCGCGACCCCTCATCAACCGCCTACATATCGATAGTGGCATAACAGCCACCGTCATTATGCTGCTTGCACTCGTTGGTCCATGGGGGCGCGCACTCCGCCGCGATCTACACGAGTTGATGATCGCACCGCTCGATCAGCTCAACTCATGGACCGGGGTGATAGGCGACTGGCTCCATCGAGCGACACCATCGACAGAGGGAGAGGAGCCGGAGAAGTTCAACGTCGGTCAGCGCCTGTTTACAGCGGGAATGGCGGCGCTGGCAGTCCTCGCCGTCCTCACTGGCTTCGCACTTCGAACACCGGGGCGGATTCCAACCTCGATCCAGGGCGGTGCCGAGTTCACCCATGAGATCGTCTTCCTGGCCATCGCTGCCTTGGTAGTCGGGCACGTTATCAAGGCGATCCTCTCCTTCAGAGAGAAGAGAGGTCTCGGCAAGAGGAGCAGCAGCTAGCCCCTTGCCAATGGGGCTAGACCTTCGAGGCCAGCAAACCCCAACCGACAAAGACCGAGTACCCACGAGGACAACAATTACCACAACTGCTCTTCATTCATTCCGGCGTCGGTCGTTTCGCATCGACCCGGAGCAGCATCTGTTCTACATGAGCGCTCAATATCGAACGAGGTCAGTTTAAGGTAAGAGAAGAGCTAGCAGCATACTGCATAGAACCCTGTACATTCTCCGCTCCCCGACCGACCGCCAGCATCAGCCAACCTCGGGCTATCAGGAGACCCACCTCGAGGTGCACGGACTACTGGCTAGTTGAAATCAAACCCGAGTGCGCTAGACAGTGTGGTCCAGAGACAGCACTAAGCGCGACCAAGACCACGGCGCCAGCCGACACCCTATCAATCGACGGCGCGTCAATCGACGGCGCGTATCAGCCAACTGTTATAGGACGGTGACCATAGTCCCTATGTTTACCATGCCGTAGACGACCTTGGCCGTTGATATAGGTAGCTCCACACAACCGGCGCTCTGAGGGTATCCATAAGTTGCGCGCGGGTACCCGTGCACTGCAACCGATCCATGGAAGTAGTTGATCCAGTGGACGAGGACGTGATAGGTAGTGCCATTCAGATTGGTGCCGCTCATGTAGTTTTGAACGTAACGCAAGAAGATTGGCCATGTGCCAGCATGGGTGACATCTGCTCCGACTCCGGTATTGCAGACGCTGGTCAAGACAACCTTCCCGTTCACCCAGACCTTGAGTGTCTCTGGAAGTGGCGACTTGGACACATAGATATACGAGTAAGCGTTCGGGTCAAGCTGGTGTTGAGCAGCAGCAGCCAACAGAGCTGACCAGACGGTCGCAGATGGCTGGCCGTTTACGGGCAGATTGCTAACCTTCTCGAACGACATGATGGCCGCCTGCGTGGCTACTCCCCAGGACCCGGGATAGAAGGTCGCCTGCAGGGAGGAGGGTTCATTAGACCAGCGCACATTGAAGTTACCCTTTTGGACAAGAGCTAGGTCAGCATTGGAGACGAGCCGATGCGTCGGCTTGAAGCTATCGGGCAGGTAATTGAGCTGGGCGAGGAGTTGCTGCATCCTAAGGAGCGATCCTTGCGCTATCGTAAACGAGATCTGTTCGGGATTCTGTAGCCGCTGGCCCGAGGCCGCTAAGATGCCGCTAGGACCTCCGGGGATACTGACGCTCTCCGTGCCTCCCGGGGTGTAGCTTGCATCTGGCGCAAACTCAACAGTCGTCGAGTTCTCAAGGAACCAGGAACCGGCCACCGGCGGGCTCAAGGTAGGCATAGGCGTATGCGAATTGATCGGCGTTGAAAAGTGAATCGTGATCGGCTCGTTTGGTCGCACGTTGGTGGCTCCTGGGTTAGGGGTCACCGACGCCACTACCACATTTGCTCCCGTCGATGCATTCGACGCCGTCGAGTTATTGGAGGCAAGGCTCGCCGATGAGGATCCATTGAGGCTGGGCACTACAACTATACCGACAGCAACTAGTAGAACGACTAGGACGCCTACGCCAAGCAACATTATTTTTCTGGAGAAATCCAACTAAATCACCCTGTGATCATTATAGTCGCGGATATGAAAGCCATCTGAGGCAGGGGCGCCAACATCTGTCCTCGGATGCAAGTACCCGAAATTCGCCTGATCAGACGACTCGATTGCTACGATAGTTGGGTGCACACCGCGACTACTACAAGCTCCGAGAGGGCGCCGCGCATCGCTGCACTCATCGTCTTCGTCGGCTATCTGATCTATCTCGGCGAACGCTCCATCGTCGTCGCGAAGGGTAACATCTCCAGCCTTGCGCTCATTGGAACGACATTCTCCAATCGGAGGCAGTTGCCTTCGTATCTTTACCAGCACCACGGCAACGGCTACGATGGCCAGTTCTTCCTCCGTCTAGCCCTCGACCCCTTCGTTCTCAGGCTCCATGCCTTTGGGATCACACTGAATGGGGCCTTCAGAGACCAACGTATCGTCTACCCTTTCTTGGCCTGGCTGATCTCGCTTGGCCAGCACCATTGGGTGCCGGTGACCCTAGTAATCGTCAACCTGATCGCGGTGACCGTCATCGCCTATATGGGGGCAAAGCTAGCCCATAACACAGCTCATCCTGCGATGGTTGGTGTCCTGCTCGGTGGATACTTCGGTTACACGATGAGCACCGGTCGTGACCTCGCTGAGCCAACCGCCGCCGCATTTTTGCTGGTGGCAATGTACCTTTTTGAACACGATCACTTGGTATTCGCGGGAATTGCTTTTGCGTTCGCTGGACTTGCGCTCGAGACAGAACTGATAGTGCCAATCGCGCTTGGATTGATCTGGCTGTTAGTGCTGGTTCGCAAGCGACGCTCGACCATGAACCCCGCGGTCTTCCTCATCCCAGGACTGGCAGCACTGGGTTTCCAGGGCCTGCTTCACGTCGTCCTCGGAAAGGTCGCCATCAGTGGGGACCTTCGCGGCAACTTGGGTATTCCGGTCTACTCCGTCCTCGTCGGTATCGTTCATCACGCACACGCGCTTAGTGCAACCAACCTTATCTGGTTTGGCCAGCTTGTAATCATCGCGCTATTTGTGGTGTTGGCTGCAATGAATCTAAAGAGTACCGAGGTACCTCTCTATCTCAAGGTCGCATGGGGCCTGATGCTGATCCTCACACTCTCGCTCTCCGGCGAGGTCTGGAATCACTCCTCCTACTTCCGGGCGACCGACATTCTCTGGCTCACCTCGGTCTTGATCTGGAGTCGTTCGCGCCCCACCCATTGGTGGCCGGCCTACCTCGGCTACATCGCCACTATCGTCTCGGTGGTGCCGCTGCTCCTCTTTTTCTAGATCGACTCGCCAGAGCGCAGGCGCGAGCCTCTTCGCTTGAGAGCCAAGGTGATCAATCAAGAGCTAAGACGGGTCGGCGAGCTCTGCGACCACCAAGAAGGGACGATGCTGTTCGCCCCCTGCCTCCAAAATCGAGGCTAGCTCACCAACGGTATTAGCGCGATAGCCAGCAACCCCAAACGCCTGCGCCAGCGCGATGAAATCGACGCGAGGATGCTCGATCTGGGTCAGATCTCTGGAGATAGGCTCAATACCTCGCGCCTTCATCTCCATCCGCAGGATCCGATACCCCTGGTTCGCCACAACCACCACCCCGACGTCGAGTCCGAGATGCGCAATAGTCCATAGCGCCTGAGGGGCATATAGTGACCCTCCATCGGCAATCAAAGCGCGCACTCGCCTTCGGGTCGCAACAGCAGCGCCAAGCGCTAACCCAAGTCCGCCTCCGATCGCTCCACCCGGATGTCCAACGTACCAATGCGGCGGAGCACTCATCCCATGGAGGACCGCAGGACCTGAACTGGTACGTCCTTCGTCAACGACGACATCTCCACTTAGTTGGTAGTGAGCGAATAGTCGACCGACCGACTCGGCGGTTAGCGGATCATCGTTGCTAGTAGTGGTCATCGTCTCTTCGGGGTAAGTCTCTTCGCTGGCTGTATCTTCAGAGTGTGTGCCTCCGACAACTCCGCCGTCGTCTAGATCAGCATCGACCCCGAGACGTTTAGCCCATCGGCGCAGACCAATCTCTGCCGGGCCTCCTGAAGCGACCAATGTAACGATCTTGGTCTCAGCTGGAATGAGTTGAGGTGCCATCTCTTCCTGCGCAAAATAGGCCAACGGCTCGCTAGTGCCTATCAGGATAACCATACTCGGCGTTCCAATCATGGCACGAGCCTGATCTGGGAAGTATGGTATTCGAGAGATCGGCGGAAGGTGGCTCCCACGCTCCATGACGGCCGGAAACACCTCCGCATAGAGGCGTGCCCCGATGTGACTGGCAATTCGCGCAGCGAGGAGTTGGCTGGCTCCACTCAGTGCTGTCGACCCTAAGAGCAAGAGTGGGTCGTGACCGACCTCGTCCTTAGTTGGTCCGCTAGCTTCGGCCGTCGAGGAGGTCTCCAGCCGCACGGCTTGGTCCAGCAGCCTCGATGATTGCGCCACACTAGCCCCAACAACCTGACTCGAAGCCACAGCGACAGCCTGCACTGATTCTTCTCGGCCAGACTCATTTGAACCGGGCTCATCTCGGCCAAGCTCATCTCGGCAAACATGGGCCGCCATAACGTTCTGTGGTGCTATCAAACCGACTGGGCCTCGATGCAACCGAGCAAGCTCACCGGCCCGGCGAGTGGTCTGCGCTACGGTAGCAGGGTCATCAACGACCAGTACCTCCACACAAAACGGCGCCATGATGGCGGCCAAATCGGTGTTGAGCGCCGCATCTACCGCCAGATGTGTATCAGGGTGTTCACCGACGATCACCAGCATCGGCGTGCCGGCTCGCCTGGCATCATGGACAAACGCTGCTCCATTGGAAAACCCGGGTCCAAGGTGTAGAAGTGCCACGCCAAGCCCACGGAAACGTGCAAAACCGTCAGCTGCCGCCGTGGCCACCAGCTCTTGAGTAACCAACACTGGGGTGAGATCCTCATTGGCCTCCAGCGCTTGAACAAGCTCAAGCTCGGTCGTCCCTGGATTGGTAAAGACGTACTCAACCCCGAGATCAACAAGCGAAGCAACGAGATGCTGGGCGCCGGTAATAGCAGCCAAGTCACTCATCAGTGCTCCTCCTCGACCAGGCGGATATCATTTCGCACGATCGACAATGCAACCATCAACCGCGGCCTGATCCTGGCCAGGAAGATCCTCATCGAGACAGCTGCGACAAACGCCGTAAACATCAACCTGGTGGTAGAGCGCATCGCCCGGCATCGCCGCCTCATCAAGCTCTGCACCTGGGTGAACCTCGTACCCAATTACCTTCTGGCAGTTCAAACAGTGAAAGTGGTGGTGATGCGGGGCAAATGGTGGAAGCAACTCATAGCCAACGCCACCATTGAGTGATATCGCCTGTACGATCTGAGCTGCTACAAAGGCATCGATCGTCCGGTAGAGCGTGGGTGGATGGATGCCGTTGCCGGTGAGCTCGGCCAGCAGATACGAGCGAGTCACAGGGTGCTCTTGGCGCAATAGGGCCTCAAACACTTGCTGTCGTTCATTGGTGATCTTGAGTCTCTGGCGGTGACACTTCTCTTCAAAAGCCTGCTGGAGGCGATCACTGTTCATCGGAACCTCTACTCTCGCACCCAACCCGCCTCAACCTCGCCCACCCCATTGCCGATTCACTCGGCGAGAGGCGATACTATATGGCACCACGACTACCCAAGCAGTCTGTGCGATAGCGTTAACATGCGAGAGGACGGTCACTAGGTCAATAGTACCCGGGGCCAGCCTCAATCTCTTGATTGTTAAGCACCGAGAGGATCTCGACCCTAGAGTTCACCCCGCTCCACGGCAAAGAGGACCGCTACTCATAGCTGAAAATTGAGACCCCAAACCAGCAACACAACGGCGAAGATGTCGTGCACCTAGCCCGACGAACGCGGTCTACAAAGAAGGGCCAAGGGTCTCAAGCGATAATGCCAGCACAACACTCACAAATGAGATCCCGTAGTTTCGACGTCACTGCCTCCAGTAAACCTAACTCCAAAGACCCAGCCCGAGCCAACAACAACCACATCCTTAATCGCTCACTTACTGCAGTTCCTTGAACGCCTACCGCATTCATACATTGAGACTCACAGTTGCGAGTCCGGAGCCACGCTCTCTAATACCACACCCTTGACTACGAAGGGCCCGAAGTGGCCGAGGAGGAGCTTTGGTCGTCCAGCTGCTAGTAGAAACCTGCATACGTATCAATCCAATCTCGTTACGTCACGCCAGAGAACTGGACCGAGGCTCGTATGGTGTTCTCGACCCAAACCGGTGCCGAAATCGCCAAAATCAGCTCTGAACCCCTTCCCGGCTAGAATGTACTCGCAAACAAATGAAAGGGTTAACATGAACTATCGACGACTAGGCCGTGCTGGAATCAAAGTGTCAGAGCTCTCCTTTGGCTCTTGGGTCACTTTTGGCCCCCAGATCGGCGTCGGCGAAGCCACTGAGATACTCGGCTATGCATACGAACAAGGTGTCAACTTCTTCGACAACGCTGAGGCCTACTCGAGTGGAGAGTCGGAACGCATCATGGGAGCGGCGATCGCTCAACTTGGTTGGCCACGACACAGCTATCTCGTATCGTCCAAGTTCTACTGGGGCATACATGACACGGTCAACGCCCGATTTACCCTCAATCGTAAGTACCTGATCGAAGCGGTTAATGCATCACTAGAGCGCTTCGGCCTCGACCATCTTGACCTGATCTACTGCCACCGTCCAGATGCTGAGACCCCGATCGAAGAGACGGTCTACACCATGCACGAACTAGTTGCAGAACACAAGGCTCACTACTGGGGTACCTCCGAATGGTCAGCCGACGAGATCCGAGCAGCGATCGCAGTAGCTCGTGAACACCACCTGCACGCACCCGTCGTCGAGCAACCAGAGTACAACATGCTCACTCGCGCCAAGGTTGAGGTCGAGTACAAGCGACTCCTAGACGAAGAGGGTATCGGCCTCACGACCTGGAGCCCGTTGGCCTCGGGCTTGTTGACTGGGAAGTACGCCAACGGCATACCTGCAGGCTCGCGCGCGTCTCTGCCTGGTTATGAGTGGTTAAAGGAGATGTTGACCGATCCAAAGGCTGCCAGCATCGTCAAGCAACTTGAGCCGATCGCCAAGCAACTTGACCTCACCATGGGTCAACTTGCAATCGGATGGTGTCTCGCTAATCCGCAGGTATCAACGGTGATTCTCGGCGCTTCGAATCGGGCACAGCTTGAGGAGAACCTGGGAGCACAAGCAGCACACGAACGCCTCACTCCAGAGATCCAGGACAACATCCGCAAGATTCTCGAGGCAAAGTAGGCTACGCCCACTTAGATTGCCGCTGCGCCAACAGGAACGCAGTCTCTATCTGCCAGAGGCAAGGCACAGGTTTCGGTCGATTCGGGTTAACGCTGATCGAGTTCACCGAATCTGTGCCCTGTCGCGACAGTCGTCTCCACCATTGTGGGCAAGTGCAGCACGAGACGGTCTATCCGCAACTGAAGCACAGGTTTTGACCGCCCAGATCGACTCAATCTCCAGATCAACCCAGAGGATCTACCAAGCTCGCCAACGCAATAATGCGCAGACTCAGCGCCCCCGGAGGTAACAAACCGACTCGACGACCAATGGCGTTAACAACGAAACGCTAGGTGCCCTAGGGTCATGTACTCCACCTCTAACACCTGATCACCAAGACGATCACTCAAGCGACCGAGTACTCGCTCACGGTCATCGGATTCGAGTGCGAGCACCTCAGACATCGTTGACATCAGCGCCACAAACTTCCAGGGCTCGTATTGCACCGAAGAGAGGTAGCGCAGCGGCTCTACTCGAGAGAATCCAAGATCTCCATGGAGCAGGCGCGCAAGTTCATCAATAGTCTCATTCAGATCTGGGCGACGAAACAATACTGGCAGGCGATGGCTGGTCTCTTGGAAAACGGCTGCAAGCTCTCGACCAAGTCGGTCATCGGTCACAGTGCCGATGTTCCACCAGGCAGCAAAGATACCGTCGTGGCGCAACAGCCGCTTCACACTCCGAAGTGCATAGGCCCCTGCGAACCAGTGCCACGCCTGTGCAGATACCACGGCGTCAAATGATCGACGAGCACCTCGATAGCTCTCGAAGTCAGTGATCACCACCTCAAGATCACCAACAGTCTGCCGACTCAGCTGACGGGCCATCTCGTCGTCTGGCTCAACAGCGAGGACGCGTAGACCACGGCATAGCAACTCGCGGGTTGCAATCCCAGTTCCGGCTCCAATCTCGAGTACCGTCGCTCCGGTGGGGAGTATATCGGCGAGCATATCAAAGAGTTCATCGGGGTAGCCAGGGCGCACGTTATCGTATGTCGCTGCATTTAAGCCAAACTGTCGCCCAAAGCTGGTCACGCGACAACTCTACCGCAACCTCGGTTGCTAAGGTGAAGACTATGACCGAACTGCGCACCGTCCAAGATTTCAAGAACCTCTCTGCTACCCCCGACTGGGGGCCAACGTTAGTTGAGGAACTGACCACCCGCCAGCACAACGACGGACTAAACGCTCTCCTCTTTGTCGCCACCCCAGACCAATCATTTGGTTGCTCTGGGTTGCTAGCAGGGCTACCGATCCTGATAAAGGACAACATCGACACCCACGATCTACCCACTACCGCCGGGTCCTATGCGCTATCGCTAAACCCTCCGACCCGTGACGCAACCGTTGTCAGCAGACTGCGGGAGGCAGGCGCGACCATCATCGGCAAAACGAACCTATCGGAGTGGGCCAACTTCCGCGGCATCTCCTCAGTCTCTGGGTGGAGCGGTCGTGGAGGAATCACCCGAAACCCACATGACAGCGCTAGAACGGCTGGCGGGTCGAGCTCTGGCTCAGCGGCAGCGGTGGCGGCAGGCTATGTGCCGGTAGCCATTGGCACCGAGACCGATGGCTCCATTCTCTGTCCAGCAGCGGTAAATGGAGTGGTGGGTTTCAAGTCAACTCCAGGTGACATCGACCGAACTGGGGTGATCCCGCTCTCGAGCACTCAGGACTCGGTGGGCATCTTCGCCAATCGCGTTGGGGATGCCCGCCTGGTAGCAAAGGTGGTCGTCGACTCAACGCACGAAGCTCTCAGACCGAACTACGTCGTTGTAGAGTCGATGCTCGCCAACCTTAATCCGAAGACCATCACCTGCTTTGAGGAGACACTGACATCGCTGACCAAACACGGTTATAGCATCACACGCCTCCCCAAGGTCTCCGACGGCAGCCTTGAGCCTGACGAGGAGGCAGAGCAGATCGTCCTGGTCTACGAGATGTCGGTGGAGCTTGATCGCTATCTGAAGGACCGCAACGACGCAACCTCTCGGTCCCTTGCTGATGTCACCGACTACAACGTCGCTCACCCAGACCAGGAGTTCACCTTCTTTGGGCAAGAGCTGCTCACCATGGGACTCACTCACCCATGGGAGGAGGGCAGCTATCGCAAAGCGCTGGACTCCAACCGTGAGCGGTGTCGTAAGGGTATAGAGGCCGCACTAGCCGAAGCCGATGCAGACATCCTCCTAGCCCCCACCATGGACGCCGCCTGGCTGATCGACACGATCAACGGTGATCCGATGGCAATCGGGAACTGGTCGGTAGCTGCGGTAGCCGGATGCCCCTCCCTCACTCTCCCCATCGGCTCACTCGCACACATGCCTATTGGTATGACTATGATCAGTCGACCCCATACCGATCTCGCACTCCTCGGCCAAGCTGAGGCCATCCAGTTGGCACTCGATCGGCTTTGACCTCGACCTCGACTTACTCATACTCCTGTAGCAGCTGCTCGCTATCGATCGATACCCTCACTCCGTCGAAGCCGCAACACGTTTTGAGATCTGACTCGGAAGGATTGTTTGCATATGTGGTTGTACCGTAGGTGAGCACCATCAACGTCGAACGCCATCTTGGAGTCCCGCTATCTGTCGCATGGAACGAACTCGCCGACATCGAGCACCACGTCGAATGGATGGCTGACGCCACCAACATAGAGTTCCTCACCGCCCAACATCGTGGTACCGGAACGCGATTCAGTTGCTTGACCCAGGTCGGGCCGCTCAAAACTCGTGACCTGATGGAGATTACAAATTGGGAGGAGGGGTCGTCAATTAGCGTACGCCACCATGGGTTGATCACCGGCGAGGGATGTCTGCAGCTTCGTGGATACTCCGACGATAGCTGCCAACTGACGTGGAACGAGGTGCTGCGCTTCCCGATCGGCGTAGGCGGACCCCTCACCGCGGCACTGGCCCAGCCTATCCTCACAAGAATCTGGAGAGGGAATCTGCGAAGATTCGAGCAGTCGGCGATACGACGGCTAGAATCAAACAAGCCATGATCCAAGCCGAGCGACGACCACGAGACCGACGACCACGAGACTTTGCCCAGCGATCTTGAGGCTCGTTTTCGGGCTCTCTCGCATAAGGCGCCCGCAGACGTAGCTGACTCCGCCCCGGCTGATGACTCCTCGATCGTCGAGGTGATCGAGCGTGCTGGATTCTACCGCGATCAGATCGCCCAAAGCATCGTCATCCCGGCACGCGATGCACGCTTTCTCGAACCCGACAAGCCACTATCACCGTATACCCGACAAGCCGTTCTACCCGGTGGCGGACGACTCTATTCCCACCAGGCACTGGTCTATGACCACGTCCAACAGGGGAGCAACGTTGTTTTGGCGACACCCACAGCCTCTGGCAAAACACTCGCCTTTGTACTCCCTACTCTGGAGCGACTGCTCGCCGATCCACAAGCTACAGCCCTGTTTCTCTACCCCACCAAGGCGCTCGCCTACGACCAGTTGGAGCGGCTCCGTGAACTCGATCAAACTCTCGGCGGCCAGCTTCGCCCTGCAGTCTATGACGGAGACACCCCGGCCGCAGAGCGGGCAAAGATCCGCGCGAACGCACGTATTATCATCTCCAACCCTCACGGCCTGCATCTCTATCTCGGCTGGCACAGTAGCTGGGAGTCGTTTCTCAGTAACTTGAGTGTGGTGGTGATCGACGAGGCTCACCACTACGTCGGCAGCCTGGGGGCATCCTTCCAGGGGTTACTTTGGCGTCTTGAACGACTTACACATCACTACCACGCTCGACCGGTGATCATCGCCGCCTCCGGCACCATTGCTAACCCGAGAGAACACCTGCAGACGCTCACGAATCAGCCATTCGTCGTCGTAGACGATAGCGGTGCCAGTCAGTCCGAACGCACCGTTCTCTTCTGGGACTGCACACGAGATCCTAAGACCCCGCCATCCACCCAAGCCGCCTACCTAACCCGTCACCTGATCAGAATGCGACGATCGGTGGTCGTATTTTCGAATACTCGTGCCCAAGCTGAGTACGTTGCAATGGCAGGCTCGGATAGAAGTCACCGCATCCTCCCCTATCGCTCCGGGTACTCAGCCGAGATGCGTCGCCGTGTCGAACATGAGTTGCGCTCTGGCAGCATTCGCGGGGTCTCTGCTACCAGTGCGCTCGAACTCGGGGTAGATATTGGTTCGCTCGACACCGTCGTCCTCAACGGCTACCCAGGTTCAATCTCCTCGCTATGGCAACGGCTGGGGCGAGCGGGACGCACCAACCTCGACGCCCTCGGCATCGTGATGGTCGGAGGCGACCCGATCTCACGCTCACTACTCGCCAACGCCGCCGAGCTACTCGAACGCACCCCAGAACATGCGATCGCAGCCTCTGACGACACCGACATCCTCACTCGTCACCTACTCCTTGCCGCAGCTGAGCTTCCACTTGAGGAGACATCCATAGAGGATGGGCCGGGCGCGACCGCCGCCCTCTCTGACCTGGTGAATCGCGATCTGCTCATCAAAGATGGAACCACCTATCGATCGACCAAGCAACGTCCCCATCTAGGCACCCCCTTCATGGAGCGCGAAGCCAGCTACGAGATTCACTTTCAAGGAACTCGTGACCATCGCGCCGTCGAGAGAATCTCGATACGTCAGGCCCTCCGTGAGGCCCACAAAGGAGCGGTCTTCCTTCATTTCGGTACACCATTTCGAGTACAGCGCGTAGACTCCGAGCGTCGCGAGATCGTCTGCATCCCAGAGACCGAAGGGCATCACACTCAACCGGCTCTCTTTCGCTCGCTGTCACAGGGCAGGATTCTCGAACACCTCGAACCTCATCCCACGCTTGGAATCGAACGGATAGAGGCACTCGTCGTGGAGCAGGTTACCGGCTACAAAGAGTTCGATCAGCAGGGGCGACAGGTGGCCAAGCGCAAAGTCACAAGTCCGATTATCTCAAGTCCAGCAGAGGCGGTCGTCCTCACCTGCGTCGATCCTATATACCTTGGCATCGACCCCGAGGATCTATTTGCCGGCCTGCATGCGCTCGAACACGCCCTCGCCAAGGTGCTACCGCTCTTGACCAACGGAGGAACCTCGGATCTGGCTAGCCTCACCCTCCGCAACGGTGACGCGCCATCGATCGTTATCTACTATCTCACAAAATCGCATCCATCTACGATGATAACCAAGGTCATCCATAACCTTCACGAGGCACTCTCACTCGCCGAGCACCTGATTGCCGCCTGCTCCTGCGCCAGCGGCTGTCCATTCTGCGTGCTCGATGCACGCTGCGATGACGAAGTGATCGACAAGGGTGCCGCACTTGCGCTGTCCAGGCTCCTCGGCAAGATCAGCGTTGGCACCGCTCTCGACTCCAGTGGGGATGAGGAAGGCTAGCTAGCCGATCCGGTCTCTGCAAGAGGCATGCGTCATCAGAGAGCAGAGTTAAAGCCGTGTTGGCCGATAGCTCATCGGGGTCCTACGTCCAATGCTATCTGCACAGACTGAACTATGGCAGACTCGTTGGCTAGTGCAGTTGATTACACCTTTGAAGGTTCCCATTCAATTTCATGGGAAGTATACTGGGAAGGTGATGACGATGACCCCGTTCGGACCGTCGGTGCAGGAAGTGCGTCTGGCTAGGGCTCCCCTGGTGAACGTAATTGCCCAGGTGCGCTTCCCAGCAGTGATGAAGATCGAGGACAGCGCCTTCGTGGCGAACTTTCAAGAGGCTATACGGAACGACTACCCGATCCTCCGCTCGGAGCGACAGCTGGGCGTCCTGATCGGACCGGGAGGGGTTCGGCCACAGGATGCTGGAACCGTGTGGCGCTTCGAGACGAAGGATCCGGCTACTTGGCAGGTGACGCTGACGCCAACTTTCGTGTCGCTCTCGGCGAAGCATTATACGTGCCGGAGCGACCTTCTGGAGCGCCTGACCGTCGTGCTCCGCGCCCTAGAGGGCTGGCTACAGCCGAACGTCTGTGACCGGATCGGCATCCGATACGTAGACCGAGTGGCAGGCAGTCAGCTCGCTCGGATCAGCACGCTCGTCCGTCCGGAGATACTCGGCGTTGGCGGTGATGAAGCCACGCTTGGTGGTGCGGAGATCGTGCACTCTATGTCGGACGCGATGTTCCGCCTAGACGACTCTTCGCAGTTGCGTGGACGATGGGGCAGGCTTCCCGCAGGTGCGACCTATGACCCTGGGATCGAACCAGCCCGCGAATCATCATGGGTCCTCGATCTCGATCACTATACATCCCGGTCCGAGGAGTTCGACCTTACCACCATCGGCTGCAAGGCTGCTGAGTTTTGCGACCGTATCTATACGTTTTTCCGTTGGGCAGTCACTGATGCGTTCCTCGATGAGTTCGGAGCAGAACGATGAACCGGCAACTATACGTGCGACCTAGCACCCCCCTCGACGATCCTGAGGTTGAGGGACCCTGGGCTATTCTTCCGATCGCAGACATGCTCGTTGAGTGGGGGTCCTCAACCACGATGAGGCTCGGGCTGCCGCTCGCAGTCCATGATCCCGACGACGTCGTCCTCGCTGCCGAACGAATGACTGCCGGAGCTGTCAGCTGGAGCAACCAGTTCTGGCGAATTGATGTCAGTTCGACAGAGACCGGCATTATCTATGCGAGCACTCCTCGACCGGTACGTCAGGAGGTACAGAAACTCCGCGATGAGATCGCTCGGTGTACGCGCCTTACCCGCGAGCAAATCGCGCGGGCTCTCAGTGTCGATCGTCGGTCGTTGAGTGGCTGGGTCAAGGGGGAGTCCACCCCTAGCGCAGACAAGTTGGGACGATTGCAACTCCTAGCGGACGTGGTCAGGGATATTGACGCATCCAAGTTTGGGGGTGTCACCGAGATATTGCTGAGCCGAACTGGAGGACACGACCTCCTCGATCACATCGCAAGTGGTAGGCTCGCTCATGCGCGTGACTGGCGTACCTGGCTGGGGGCGACACTTTCGGTGACGATCGTGCACCGTCAGTCAGTCAAGCGTCCGTTACATCAGAACGCACTCGACGCCTATTTGCGAGGTGAGCTTCGTCCGCTCGGACGTGCGGCTACCATCCGGCCCGAGTCAGATTACGAGCAGGACCTCGCCCGAGCTGAGCGTCTCATGCCAGACGAGCCGGTTCGGAGGAGCCGCAGGGGCTACCGATGATGAGTCCAGACGACTTCTACGAGTGGCACGAGGAGGCCCGGCAGGGAGATATCGTGCTCTGTGGTGTCTCACGGATTGTTGCCGATGACCGCCATAGTCCTGCACAGTGGGAGTCGCTCGATACACACTTTTTGGAGATCGAGGACGGCTGGGGTGCGGGGCGCTCACTTGGAGTCGCGGCTGGTCTCGGCCTGGCAATGGTCACCACGCACGATTGCCAACTCGACAAAGAGTGGAACCAGCGGGTACGGAAGCTTGAGCGAACAGGAATACCCCGCGAACTTGCCGAACGGGAAGCCGCATCGGATGTGTCCCTTGACCGGACTTTGATCGTCAGCCCACTCGTTGATCCGAGCGAGTTGCGTGGAGGACAGGGCAACCTCCTTGCGGGCAAGGTCATCGGCTATCTGCCCGTCCCAACGCACCCCGACAATCTCGTAACCGAGTGCGTCGTTGACTTGACTTATCAGTGCACCATTGACCGCCTCGACGTTGCAAAGATCACCTCGATTACCGAGGCCGCTCGCAAACAGCTCCGCTATGCCCTGATTCAACTGGCTGCGCTCAGGACTGCCGACCTTGGGTTCGAGGTCGAAGCAGTTGTCGGCCGCACCATCCAGAAGGTCGAAGTTCCGGCCCGTGATCCCCTGACTGTTCACCTCCAGCTGGACGATGGTCAGGTCATCCAGCTCCTCCAGCAGCCGGGTACTCCGGATCAGCAAACCGGACGGACCGGGGACTTCTTCAGCTCGGGAGGGCATTCCTGATGGTGCGGCGGAGCTGGAACGGTGAGCCACTCGGCTTCGAGGACACCTTGTGAAAGGCAGCGGACAAGCTGTGTGAATCGATGAACGCTAGCAAGTACAAGCACGTTGTCCTTGGACCCGTCTTCCTCAAGTACCTCGACGATTCCTTCATGCAGCGCTGGGAGAAGCTCGCTGCCGACCTGGCGGCCGAGGGAATCACGGGCGACCATGCTGCCGACCTCATGGAAGGATTACACGGCCGAGGGGGTTTTCTGGGTCCCGTCGGAGGCCCGCTAGCTGGTGCTTCAATCGAAGGCGAAGCAGATGAAGACCGAGCACGAGCGAGGGCAGGCGCTCGGACTGCGAGACGACGAACTTGCCTTCTGTGACGTCGTCTGCCACAACGATTCCTCAGTGATGGAACTCGGCGATGACGTCCACAAGAGGATCCACTAGGAGTTGGTGGATGTCGTACGGACCAAGGCGACGGTGGACTGGGATAGGAAAGAGCAGGCGCGAGCATCCGTGCGGCGGCACATACGTCGGATTCTCGCGAAGTACCGCCACTCGCCCGACAGGCAGGAGACGGTAGTCCATCTCGTGATGCTGCAGTCCGAACTCATGGCAGCTGGAGTGGCACCATGAAAGAGCCCGGTCAAGGCCCACCCGGCGATGTCGTTGCGCTCATCGACTCTTCACCCACCGTCTGGGTGCATGTTGCTGCTGTACGTCAGGAAGACCAGTGGAATGCCACGCATGTGGAGATGACGAGCAGCGTTGTACCGGAAAGCTGGGTACTGCGTCGCTGGGCGTACGACGATATCATATTCCTGTCATGTACAATTACTGGATCGGAGGATCCAACACCCCAGCCAGGCGATCCACTGCACCCCTTAGAGCCTCGTGTCCAAGGTGTGCATAGACCTCATCGGTGATCCGGGTTGAGCTATGACCGAGCACACGCGATACCTCAGGTAGTGGGGTTCCAGCCGCCAGCATCAGGGAGGCAGCGGCATGGCGTAACTCATGGACATGGCGTTTACCAAGACCAGCTCGTGCTGCAAAGGCTTGAAAGGCATGTGAAGTGTTATCTGGGTCAAGGGGACGGCCAAAGTGTGAGGTGAACAGATACTCGCTCGCTGGGGTAAAGCCCAACTCTGTCAGCTTCTCGTGTTCTTGGCGTTGGGCCAGTCGATGCTCTTGGAGTGCGCCAACGAGAAAGGCAGGAAGGGGTACGGTGCGAGTCGAGCGAGCGGTCTTAGTTGGTCCCTCGATCACCTTGGCACCCGATTTCACTCGGGCACGCGAGATGGTGAGCGTCTTTGCTGTCAAGTCAAGATCGCTCCATCGAAGAGCGAGTGCCTCACCTCGGCGTAGACCCAAAGAGAGAAGTAGGAGCCAGAGAACACCGAGTCGGTCGTCCTTGGCGGCACTGAGGAGTCGTCTCGCCTCCTCAACACTCAGAGCCTCGGGTTCTCTTCGTTCTAACTTGATCGGCCTCGCATGATCACAGGGGTTTGCCGGGATCAATCGCCAGCCAACGGCTGCCTTGCAGGCTTGGGAGAGTACGACTCGGATGAGACGACGTGAACGAGGGGACAGACCGGACTCTGCGAGTTGATCCACGAAGCGATCGACCATCGCCGGGGTGAGCCGTTCGATCCGGAGAGGGCCCAACCTCTTGGTGATATGTCTGGTGGCCCACTCGTACTGTACCAAGGTGGAGCCAGCGATATCTCCTTCATGGGTCGTGAGCCATCGGGTGAGCAACATGTCAATAGTCGTTGCTGCATTCTCGGTGACACCGGCATCACGTATTCCGCGAAACTTTGCCAGTTCAGCTTCTGCCTCTGCCTTGGTGCGACATCGCTTCGATCGGGTGATGACTTTACCGTCGGGTCCCGTCCACTTCAAGAGGGCACGCCACTGGTCGCCATAGCGATAGATGCTGCCTTGGCCAAGCGTTCTTCGACCTCGCATTCTTTCACCCCAGCCGGTTGCCTATCCGGTTGCCTATGGCCCTTCCGAGTTGACCAGCGGTGATTCGTTATTAAGAGCGCATACCCCGGTCAGATAGGTTTAGCAGGACTCAGTGGGATAATAAAAAGCGTATTCTAAGCAACTGGGGGGGGGTCAGCGGTAGAAACCACACCCACGGAACACATCGATCGCTAGAAGCCACACTTGGCTATCGCACCACTATCGCACCGAGGCAGGGGCGGAGTCACAGCTTGGTGCGAGTTCACAACGAAAACACGACGGCGTGCGTGCGCGACAGATCCTTCTGCCATGCAGAATCAGCTGCAACGAAAACGACCCCCAACGAGACTCGGGGAGTAGTCCACAGAGCTCCTGTTCGATCACCTCCGCGTTCTGAGAACTCGAAAGACCCAGCCGATTGCTAAGACGAGCCACGTGTGTATCCACCGGGAGCCCAGGAAGACCAAAACAGACCGATCGGACTACGTTGGCGGTCTTGCGTCCAACTCCAGGAAGCGTCGTGAGTTCCTCGAGTTGCTCTGGGACCTCACCTTGATATCTATCTACAATCTGGCCGGCTAGCTCTACAATACGGTTGGCCTTGGTGCGGTAGAACCCGGTCGAATAGACAATTTCAGCAACATTAGCGATATCTGCTATCGCCAACTCTTGCGGCGTTGGGTAGCGAGCAAAGAGCACATGCGTCGCGGCGTTTACGGCCGCGTCCGTCGTCTGCGCCGATAGCACCGTCGCTACCAACAGCTGGAAAGGAGTCTCAAAATGGAGTGCACAAAGCGTCTTCGCATCACCCGGGTACAGGACCTCGAGCTGTTTCGCGATCTGTTCTACGTGCTGCCTTCCCATGACGACCCTCCCCTGCCCACGCCTACGTTAGCCTAATACCATGGCCCAGCTAGATGTACGTACGATCAACTCAGATACTTATCTTCCCTCGATTATTTCCCTCGCCCAAGAGATTGAGAACGTTGAACATCATCGTGCACTCGCCGATCATCGCTGGATCGACCTCACAAACCATAGCTCTCAGAGCCTTGACACCCTGATGGCTCTAGACGTAGACACCCAGGTTGTGGCGGGCATCATCACCAGGAACGCGACCAACAAAGGTATCGAAATCGAACTCGCAGTTCGTCCAAGTTACCCGTACGAACTCGTGGTCAAGGAACTTCTTGGGGCAGCTCTTGCAGACGGCTCTGCACCCTCGGCACAACGAGTGAGCCTTTGGATCCCTAACCCGAACGATGAACGTGACCGCCTCTACCGAAGCCTTGGATTCACCGCCGACCGTGAGGTCATCCAGATGCGAAGAACGCTGCCAGTCGAAGGGTTGATTCGCGCCACAGACGTAACGATTCGACCCTTCCAACCTGGGGTCGATGAGAGTGGGTGGTTAACCGTCAACAATCGAGCCTTCGACTGGCACCCAGATCAGGGCGATTGGGACCTAGCGACGCTGGAGGAGCGCGAACACGAGCCCTGGTTCGACCCCGAAGGCTTTTTCATCATCGACAACGGGACTCGCATCCAGGGCTTCTGCTGGACAAAGATACATTATGACTCACACCCGATGATCGGGGAGATCTATGTCATCGCCGTCGATCCAGAGGACACTGGCAAAGGGCTTGGCAAAGCACTCCTGGTTGAGGGGATGTACTACCTCGGGGAGGTGCGCAAACTCTCGTCGATCATGCTCTATGTCGAGCGCAACAACACCGGTGCCCAGGCGCTCTATCGACGCTTTGGCTTCACGGTCGATCACAGCGACCGTCGGTACGTTCTGCCTCCAGCGGCAAAATCAGCCGATCAGAGATGAGCATTCTCCAGGAAGATCACAACCGTTTCGGGAGTTGCAGTGATCGAGATCGAACAACTCAGCTGGTCTCAGAGCTCCGCTATTACGAGGTTCATGCCATCCAAGGAGTTCACTCGGCACCTGAATACTTGGCTTACAAGCCGTTGACACTCGTACCCGCTAGCCAGCTATCTCCTTGGCCAGAGTTGAGCGCCGTGGACCAGCCAGCGAGACAATCCGGTAGCATCGTCTCGCAGGTCGAACTCATAAAGCCTCCGGCGCAGAACGACCTCGTCGAGGCGGATGACGATCTTGAACCGATTCAACTAGCAGATGAACAAAGGAGTTCACCCAATGACCAACGAGCCATCGTTCTCCATCTACTTCGAAGACCAGCACGGTTTTCTCGATACCGCCAGCATCGGCCTACTCCCCAAGACCGCGGCGAACAGTCTCCATGAGGCCGTCGATCACTGGGCTTGCGGGACCGCACGCTGGTTCGATGACTGGCTTGGGTTAACCGATTCCGCCCGAGATCTCTTCGCCAAAATGGTACATGCAGATGCACACCTTGTAGCGACTGGGCCCTCCACCTCGGTCATGGTGGCGCTGATTGCAGATGCACTACCACCTGGATCGAGGGTACTGACCCCAGCGATCGAGTTCACCTCGAACTTATTTCCATACCTTGTTCAGGCTGAGCGTGGCATCGAGGTCATCAGCGTAGACGAGAATCAGCTTATCGAAGCCATCGATAGCTCCATCTCTCTGGTCTCCGTCTCGGCAGTTCAGAGTGCGAATGGACACGTCACCGATCTAGACGCCATCAAAGCTCGAGCCAGCGTCACCGGGACCATGATCGCCGTCGACGCGACACAGGCTGCTGGCTGGCTTCCACTCGACATGAACGGTCTTGACGCTATCGTCTGCTCTGGCTACAAGTGGCTACTATCCCCTCGAGGCACCGCCTATCTCGCGCTATCCGAACGCCTCAGCGCGATGATCAGACCACTCTATGCCAACTGGTACGGGGGCGAGGTGATCGCCGACTCCTTCTACGGAGCACCGCTGCGACTCTCGACAAGCAATCGGCGCCTAGATCCATCACCAGCATGGCTGTCGTGGGTTGGAGCGGCACAGTCGCTTAAACTACTCGATCAGATCGGGATAGAGGCAATCTATAGACACGACGTTGCCTTGGCTACTCACTTTCTCACCTTGATCGACCAACCGGTGCCATCTAGACCGTCAGCGATAGTCTCGCTGGAACTTTCAAAGCCAATAGATCCAACCGCGCTGCCCTTCGTAGTCTCGGTACGTGGCGGCCGACTCCGAGTCTCCTTCCACCTCTACAACACCATGGACGACGTTGAGCTCGCTGCAAAGGAGCTAAAAGAGATCATTCTGCCACCCAACTGAGAACCGACGACAGATGAGGTCTACTCCAGCTTGCCAATAGGTTGCGACCCACGTAGCTATGCGAGGTGGGCCATCGATTACGCATCGTCCAATCGCGGTTGAGATCCCAACCAGGCCATGTGATGGTATCCTCGAGCCCACTGGTCTGCGATCAGCGTAGCCAGGACGATTGGAGCCAGCCTCCCCAGCGAGAGCCAACCAATGCATGCATGCGGTTCTCGTACACAGGACATTGGAGACATCATTCATTCTCAGGCATGCGCAGTCGGATAGCGTATGGCTCCGGTGAGTCGGTAGATGCCAAGGTTCCCCAGTGGAGTTCCCGACCAAATGCGACACACAACTCTGCTTAGGGATGCCGCCTGTGGCGCAGCGGTTTGCTCGAACGCAAATCGTCGACACATAATTGATGTTCGACCATCGTCGCGTCCTGTTGTGACCGTGGATCCGAGCATAGATTGCGGTTTTTGCCTCAGCTCTTTGGATTGTGATAATGGGTACAGCTTGTTCGGTAGACGAATTGTTCTTCAAGGACATCCAAGACACCTCGATCGCAGCATTGCCAGATGGCACTCGTCAACCATTCCAGTCGAACGCCGCCGAATCGCATCAGAGATTTACGAAGACCATACTTCGGCGAGAGCAACTCTCGCTAGCTGTAACAAGAGAGGCCATCTGGACATAAAACAGACATAACCTATTGGCCACACAGGGAGTATTGATGCTGGAGGAGCGAAAGGGACGTTTTGACGCGTTGTACCGCTCGACACGAGCGAAGATACTCGCCTACGCACTGCGTAGGGTCCCCTCAACTGAGGATGCCGCTGATGTCTTAGCGGAAACATTCACCATCGCCTGGCGAAGATTGGATCAAGTCCCAGAGGGCGACGGCGCGCTCCTGTGGCTCTACGGAGTTGCCCGCAATGTCATACGCAACGACCTTCGAAGTCGGCAACGTCGTTCACAGCTGATGGGACGAATCGCGCGCCATGTCCCGGAGGCTAAATGGAGTGTCGTCGCTCGAGACGAGGAGCGTCTCGTCGCTCTCGCGTGTCTCCAAGGACTCCACGAAGACGATCAGGAGGTGCTGATGTTGACGGCGTGGGAAGGACTTGCGCCTGTGGCCGTCGCCAAGGTGCTGGCGTGCTCCCCCGGAGCAGCCAGGGCGCGGATTCATAGAGCTCGTAGGCGTCTTGATCAGGCGATCTTGGCTGCCAACACCGACGCTGGCAACAGGCATACCGCGGCCACACGTGGTCCTGAACCCTCTAGAGCCGATGTGTTCACGAATGATCCCAAAGGAGACAAAGCATAATGAAAGCCTTCTTGTACCAGCTTGACCCGGTCGATGAATGGGCCGTTGAGGCGGCTGTCACTAACCCTGTGTTTGACGAGCTGTTCGGAGCAATTATCGATGAGGAGCCTGAAGCTAGCGAGGCAGCGGCTGTGCTTCAGCCAAGCAAGCCTTCGCCCTTGAATCGGCGGCACCGCAAGAGTGTTGTCACAGTAGTGGCGGTCCTGATCCTCATCGGTGCACTCGTAGGAGTTCGGGCTATCGGTGATGGACCCGTCTTGACACATCCCATCACCACTGACTGGCATCAGGCGCAAACACTGGGCTCAGCAGGCTCCTCTCATGGTACCTGGCAGCTTGTCGATGCGGTCTTGAGCGGGACCTGGCAACAGAACGAGGATGGTCCACCATCGGGGTATCTCAGCTGTGCTACCGCCGGGAGTTGCTATCTGATGGCGGGCAAATACTCTTCTGCTGCTGCCGGAGCACCACTCCTATCTGAGTCGCTTTACACTACGATCGACCAGGGTGCGAACTGGGCAGTCCTCCCCATGCCTAATGGGTTTGCTCCCTCGACGGCGCTGTCGTGCTCGGGGGCGAAATGGTGCGCAGCCGGTGGGACCTATCATGGACAGTCTGTATTGCTCACTACGACAGATGGAGGGCATTCTTTTACTCTCACTCCACTGCCGAGCGGGCTGAGGAAAATCGACGTGCTCTCGTGCCCATCTGTTGGAGCCTGTGATGCTCTCGTTGCCTCGTCGACTGGGCGAAATGGGAGTCCCGTAGATGCTAGCTTCGTTAGCATCACTCGGGGCGGCCAAGCATTTGTGGACCATCCGATCCTGCACGGGGATTCGATGGTTGCGCTTGCCTGTACATCCTCTGTGCACTGCACCGTGGTCGGGCGGACGAACCGAACTCAGAATTCACTGCTTCCTAGCGGGGTCACAGCAGTGACTAGCAATGGCGGCTCGACATGGACGGCGGGGAGTATTCCGACTGGGTTTGGTATCCGAGGGATGTTTTCTCCCCTTGTCTGCTCCAATGCAACCCACTGTGTTCTTGGTGGGATGATTCCCATTCGCAACGCTGAAACCTGTCCAGGGTTAGCCCCAGCCGGACCATCGCTGGCTTCGTTCTCGATGTCACCGTCGGTGCGTGCCATATCTAACACTGAGTCACGGATCGCCGCCAACTGGGCCAAGAACACCCAGGGCTTTCATGGTGCAATGAGTTGTTCCACAGGTGCGGTGAGTGAGGTGAGCGCGTTCGCGACAACTACGGACGGCGGTCTGAACTGGACTCCTAAGTCGTTGCCATCCGATGTGCCCAACCCCCAGATCACCGGGCTTGCCTGCCCATCGGCGACTGAGTGTTGGGCATCGGGATCCGAATCGGTCCCCCAAAAGATTGGCAAGGGGATTGACTTTGGCTCCTCCGTCCTCCTTGGAACGACAGATGGTGGTGCGAACTGGTCGAAGGTAACTTTCCAGGTTCCTCCGAGTGCACCGAATCCGCAAGGGCAGTCCTACCAAGCGATAGGTTCCATCAGTTGCACGTCAAGTAGCCTCTGCCTAGCAGAAGGGGTTACGGCCCAAGGTGCTGGCGTCAGTCCAACCTACAGTTTGGCGATTCCCAAGAGCTGAACCCTGAGGGCGATGACGCGCAGCTATCGGACCTGCCCCTCGTTGGAGTGGGCAACTGACTTGTGAGTCTTTGATGGGCGAAGCTAAGCAGCTGTCCGGGGGGTGTAGCTTTAACGGCGAGATCTAAGACGCGACCAGTTGCTACAGAGCCATGCTTGTCTGGGGCCGTAGTCAACGCTCGCACAAACGACTGAAACAATAGACCTACTAAACCACTCCGGGGTCTACGGCGATCTCGGCAACGCATTCTTCCGCCACGACCCTTCTCTGATCTGAGTAAATCACCAATCGCGCTTTGGTTTACAGCCTGGATACGAACCCGGCAGAAATCCTCAAAACTGAGACATCACCCACTATGCCCTGGGCCAGCTGTGATATTTCGCTCGGTCTATCTAATCTGAGCTCCTTGTTGGCTTTGCAACACGTCCAAGCTTCTAGACCCAAGGGCGCGCAGCCATGGAATGCATCGCCGTTGGGACTCCAATGGGCGCTAGCGAACCAAGAAATGCCAACCTACCCATGCCCATCCGACCGCAAGTAGGAGCGCTCCGATTGGCCTTGAGCGCAAGGATGCAACCACATCACTCAACCGGTGCCCACGAATGTGAGCAACAATCGCCGTCACCATGATCGCAACAGCGAGGATTGCCCAGATGGTGAGCTCTACGATCCGCATAGCACCAACCAGACTCCAAGCCCAAGCCAGCCGAGGGCGATAAGCGCACGCCCGGGCAGGCTGTGGCCTAGCAGTTCATTCGTGATCGAGGAGATCGTTGGATAACGAGAACGTGGGCCCTGAGACAGATTGACTAGTTCGAATACCACCACTGCAGATGCCACCACCGACCAGGTAAAAATCGCTCCTCTGTCAAAGGAACGAGGCTGTTCGCTCCTTACAACACGAAAGAATCCGACGACCATGAGAATGATTGCGGCTGCGGTCAAGAGCTCAGCTTGCCAGGTGAATGTATGGCTGCGCGCCTCAAGGTAGCACCACACGATAACCAGCACTCCGCCAGCAGCCCACCTGACGAAGCGGTTCAACTTCACGCCGAGGGCTGTACCGCCCGGGTACGCATCAGGGTCAGTCCAATCACTGAACCCACAAGCGCTGCCAACGCGAACACGACCGGCACCACACCTTCGGCATGAGAGGGAACGAAAACTCCAAGCCCAAGAAGTAGCACCGGCAGGATGATCACTCCCCGCATTCTAAAACCAAGCTGCCCAAGCTTCGCTGCATCATATGCGGCGATCCTACCCTCGAGCTCTCGATCAAATCCTGAGAGGCAGCCGTCCGTTCCCGCAGCGGCGCAGTTCGCACACTGCGAACCACAGCCAGCAACATCCTCGGATTCCCTCTTCACCCTCGAGCCAAAGATAACGACACCGCCAACCGCCAACCCGGGCAACAACCCACCCAGCGTCGAGACCAGGATAGAGAGGCCGAGGAGGCCGAGACAGAGTGAGATCATACCAGCGAGGAATGCGGCAATAGTGACCGCCCAGATCAACCTGATTAACAACACTCGATGGTAGAACCTGTTGGCCTGCTGCTTGCTAAACGACTGGGTCACCTAATGAATTCTAGCTCTCCGATTCGGGTGTCGTGAACTCAACTTAGGATGGTGAATCATGAGTAGAGCTATCGTCGCTCCCTCGCTGAGCGATCTGCGAACCACTACGTTTGTCGTCGTCGACACCGAGACAACCGGTGGATCTGCGAGATACCACGAGTTAACCGAGATCGCCGCGCTGAAGGTCTGCGGTGGAGAGGTTGTGGGCCATCTCCGTTCACTCATCCACGGTCTGTCACCAATTCCACCCATGATCGTCACCCTCACCGGCATCACTGATCCGATGCGGAGCCTGGCCCCGGAGGAGATAGAGGTGCTAAATGCATTCACCTCGTTTGTCGGCGATGCAGTCATCGTCGGGCATAACCTAAGTTTCGATATCGGCTTTCTCGATGCCGCCCTCATTCGTTCGACCTTACCTCCCATCAGCTCAAGAAGAATAGACACGCTGCGTCTCGCTCGCCACCTACTACGTGATGAGGTGGAGAACTTCAAGCTCGCGACGCTTGCACGCTATCTGCGGCTCCGAACCCCAAGTCATCGCGCGCTGGCAGATGTTCTTGCCACCACCGATCTACTCCACGAGCTGATCGGTCGCCTCGGCGCTATCGGGATCACCACCTTCGAGGAGATAGATAACCTATGGATCGCTGGTCGCACCCGGAAGGCGAGCTTTACCCGCTCACCATCACCAGCGCTCAAGCGACCAAGATCGGTCACTACCCCAACCGACTGATCGCCATCGCTCCATATTGATCGCCGCAGGCAGCAGATCTCGAGTGCTTGCTGTCTGGCCCATCGATTATCGTCTGAGAACTACCGGCAACACTCCTTGATCTAGCAGTTCTTTAGCGACGCTGCCGGTCGGATCCGTTAGATCTATCTAGGGGAGATCCGGTCAATACTTGAGTCAAGGTCCCCAAAGGAGCGTATCTCACTCGTCCGTCCACCAGGTTCCGATCGGAACTCGATATCACCGCGAGGAACGAAGGTCCGAACTTGCGCCACTATCTGCGAGTCATGAGGCAGGACTGGTGACTTGAGCCTGCGATGACCATCTTTCTGGAATCACCACCTACTCTCTGGCCAAAGCACGGTTCGGTCTCGTAATTCCATGGACCGTCCTCTTTCGCCCTCCCGCTCATGCCGGCGGTGCGCGAGATATGCGATCGCCACCGGCAACTGATGTAACCCTGTGTCGTCACACAATGAATCTGTGGAACGGTGGATCTGTGGAACGGTGCACTCTAGCTCACGTCGGCACAAGCTGCCAGCGAGCGAGGCCACAGATCAATGTCTAGCTAATCTCGCCTCTTGACGGATACGAGATGCTAGAGTTGGCCAGCGATCAACTCATCGAGGAAGGCACCGGTTCGACCATCCGAGATCAGTGAGATAGCAAGTTCAACCCCATCGGAGATCGAGGCGACCATATCACCGGCATAGAGTGCCACACCAGCATTTAAGGCGACGAGATCACGACGAGCATCGGTCACGTCTCCGCAAAGAATATCGCGAAGAACTCGAGCGTTCTCGGCGGCATCCCCACCTTGGAGCATCGAGAGAGAACTTGTCTCAAAACCATAGCCTCCAGCCTGAATGCTGTAAGAGCGCACCGGCTGTCTAGAACGCACCTCCCACACTTGGGTGGGAGCTATCAGACTGACCTCGTCCATGCCATCATCGCCACAGACGACGAGTGCATGCTCGGATCCAAGAGCGACCAACACCTCTGCCATTGCAGGTGCGAGCCTGCGATCAAAAACACCCACGAGTTGATGGCGGGCATGACCGGGGTTTACCAACGGACCAAGGAAGTTGAAGGCGGTCGGGATGCCAAGGGCTCTTCTAATCGGCGCAACCGCAGCCATCGCTGGATGGAAGCGGGTTGCCAGCGCGAAACCAAAACCAGTAGTCTCGACCATACGTGCGACATCATCGGGCCCAAGGTTGACGTTGACGCCAAGTTGCTCTAGCACATCGGCGGAGCCAGTCTTCGAACTGGCAGCCCGGCCGCCGTGCTTTAACACTCTCGCTCCAGCCGCACTCGCAACCAAGCCAGCGGCAGTAGAGACATTGATAGTCCCTTGACGATCTCCACCGGTACCACAGGTATCTAGGATCTTCCCCTCGACGGGCACTACCACCATGCGTCCAGCCATAGCTCTGGCGAAACCAAGCAGCTCCTCGACCGTCTCCTCTCGCTGGCGGAGCAGCACCAAAACACCGGCCACGATCGGAGCCGGGACCGCACCGTCAAAGACTACCTCGAGAATGTGCGCGGCTTCAGCCTCGCTGAGCCGATTACCAGCCATGAGACGGGCGAGCAGATCAGACCAGATCACCTCAGTGCTGCCCTGTTCGGCGGGCACTGCCTCTGTCTCTCGGGCCTGATGTGCGAGCCTAGCTGGCTGCTGGGAGGGAGAGTCTGAGACCTCAGAAACAGTAGGTTTGGGCATGCCAACATGCTAGCCGAGGGTGCTCGCCTCGCCCTCTTTCCCTAGTAGCTTCAGGAGCGCAGCCTCGCGTAGTGGTCGCGCAAGGTGAAATCCCTGGACCTCTGGAACGCCTAACTCGACCAGGACATCAAGGCACCCCTGATCGCCAACACCCTCGGCCACCACAGAGATCCCGAGCTCCGAGGCCAGAGCGGTGAGGCCGGCAACCAGCCCTCGATCACCACCAGAACCAAGATCCTTGACGAACTGGCGATCGATTTTGACGATGTCAACCGGCATGATCTGCAGGTGTCGGAAGGATGAGGTCCCAACTCCGAAGTCGTCCAACGCGATCAGAAATCCCTCACTCTTTAGCCTTCGCATGATGCGGGCGATTCGGTCGATCAAGAGATCGGAGAGCTCAGTCTCCGTGAGTTCGACGACGATCATGTCACGTGGTATCTCAAGCCGATCAGCTAGCTGGCAAAAGTCGCGAACCGTACGGCTCTCAGCGGCGTTGACACCGCTCAGGTTGATCGACATCCGCATCTGTCCACCAAGTCCGGCGGCTCTCCAACGCGAGAATCGAGTCATCGCCTCAGCACGCACGAAGGCATCGAGCTGATCCATCAACCGGTATTGGAGGGCGAGCGACAGGAAGCGTCCAGGTAGCAGAAGGCCCTCTTTGGGGTGCTGCCATCGCACCAACGCCTCCACCGCCGTGATTGCACGACTACGGGTATCAAACAGCGGCTGAAAGCGTAGCAGTAGACCTCCGCCTCGTTCATCGCCACGAAGCACGCGAACAAGATCGGGGCCAAGCTCGATCTCGACCGCATCGTGTGCGCCCCGATGGAGATGGAGCAGGTCCGGTCGGAGGCGCGAGAACTTATCCTGGTACATCGCCGAATCCGCCACCGACATCAGCTGATCCAAATCAATGGTGGCGGTAGTACCAGTCGCAACACCGACAGCTGCAGTCACCCGCAGCTCGATGCTGCCTACCACCACCGGACTGAACGAGATCGCGGCAGCAAGCCGCTCCCCTACCTGGCGAATAACACGGGTCGAATCCATCCCGGTGACAAGGACAGCGAACTCATCGCCGCCGATCCTGCCGATAACGTCGAGAGGGCGCATGCTTGTACGAATACGATTAGCCACCTCGCTCAACACCCGATCACCGATGGCGTGTCCAAACTGATCGTTCACAATCTTCAAGCCGTCAACATCTATGAAGAGCAGACCAACAAGCTTGTCATCATCGGACTCGAAACACTCACCAGCGAGTTCAAAAAAACCGGCCCGGTTATTTAGTCCAGTCAGCGGATCTATATGCGCAAGCCGACGAACTCGTTGTCGCTCCACATTGCGTTCCTGGATATCCCTAACAGCTATGAGCGTGCCACTAGTGCCAGATGCTGGATCAACAAACTGTCGACGGTAAGACTCAGCAACAAACGTTGATCCATCAAGGCGCCGACGCTCCTCCTCAGCCACCGCTGCGCCTTGTTCAGATGTCGGCTGTGAATGCTCACTCTCGAACTGTGTAATCGGCTTGCCTCGCAACGAAGCGTTCCCCACACCGCCATGCAACAACGCGAATGCACGGTTGTGAAGAGCGATCCTCTGCTCGCCGTCGATCAAAGCCACGCCGTCAACCATCAGGTCGAGCACCTCTGCCGCCAGCTCTGATCGCTCCTGACCGGCAGCCACAAAACTGAGCGTCTGCCGTTGGGCGACGATGGCTCCAGCAAATCGGGCAAGCTCGCTAGCGGTTTGCAGGTCACGCGCTGAAAATCTGTAAGGCTGTGGGCTGAACAACGCTATCAGTGCAGTTAATGATCTGGTGGTGTCAAATACCGGGACAACCACTGCTGAGTCATTCTCGGTCTCCCCACGGACTGAGTTGATGGCACTGGTGTTGGTAGTCGAGCGATCAGCCAAGGATCCTATCAGTACTGACTCGCCGCTACTAGCGACCCAGGATAGTAGCCCAGAGCTCCTGTCAATCGTATCCCCAGGTTGTCGCATCGTTTCACCGACGGCTGCCGCCACCCAGATAGCATTCGGACGTACCTCCAAGACAAGCGCACTGTGAGCGCCGGTAAGGAGACGAGCCTCCCTTGCTATCTTCAGCCACGGCACTGTGGTATCGCTCACACTCAGCAAACCCTCCAACAGCCGCTGGTTGGTACGGACTCGCCGACTAAGCCATCGCCTCGATCGTTCCTGAAGAAAACTCTCACTCGCCACCCGAACCGCAGGAGCTACCTTCTCTAGTAGTAGATATTCATCGTGATGGAGGTGATCGATATCGATGATCCCGAGCAACAGAGTTGCATCGAGGCGCAGCAGCGTCAGCGATGTTCCACGGACGCGATGTTCCCAGTCTCCCAGCGCTCGCACACCGTGGCCCGAGGGTTCGAGCCCGACATAGTCGACAAAATCCTTACTCAGTTCAGGGAGAAGTAGCCTCAGCCGACCAAAAGCCGGCTCGACCTCGAACACTGCGAGCGGCGACTCGAACCGATCCCCCAGCAGTTGAAGTAGGGTCACAAGCACGGCTCTTGAGCCGAGATCATCTGCGAGAATGTGTGATACCTGCGCCAACAGCGCCGAATTCGGCGACTTGTTAGAGGATGAGAGACTCGAAGAGGTGGCGCCAACGGCGTTAGAGCGATTGGCGTCTGCGGTCACTGCAGCCGCATCCGTTCAGCCGAAGCCGGCGTCAGTGGCGCTAGACCCTGCTCACTAGTTACCGCCTCATTAGAAAAGAGACCAGGAAAAAGAAGACCAGGAAAAAGAAGACGGGCCGAAAAGAAACGCGAAGCCGTGCCCGCTAATATCGGCTCAATTACGAGCGTTGAGGATGAGTAATCGTTCCGTGCAGGGCCAACACGCAAGGATGTCGCAGCCGAAACATCCTCTGACCCAACCCTCAATAACATGCTCATTGCCTCACACTCATTAGATATATCTCATCAGATACGGGAATTAAGAAATCAAACGTTGATCCGATACTAGCAATGAATACCAGCGTATGTGTGCAATCAATCGGGATTCGTCCGAGAAATCCTCAACATATGTTGAACAAGAAATGGTCGCAGCTAGCCAAGACGGGCCGACGGTGTTATTGCTAGACTGTGGTCGCGGTCCACGACCCGAGGAGAGATCATCGATGCATGCGAAGGTGAAGCCAGGAGCGCTCGACCCTAGCGTCATCTTCCGGGAGATCTCGACCATCATCGCCTCCAACGATCCGTACGAACAGCGGATTCGCGGAGTGCGAGAGTTGACCGACCAATGCTTTGATGGTGCCGAGCTCATCGCTGGCGTTCATTGCCCAGACACCGCTGGTCTTGTTCAGCTGGCCTGCAACCATCGTCGCGGCTATCAGCTCGTCGCCGAGCAGCGCTATTGCCCCACCCTTGATGAAACTCATATCAAGCTAGCCAAAGCACTAGTTGATGCCTTTGCACTCCTGATGCATCGGTTTATGTCCAAGCAAAATCAAGAAGGGGCGATCCTAGAGGTTCGAGCGACGAACCAGATGATCATCGCGTTGCTTGGACTTGAACCAAGCTCGACTGACTGGCAAGAGATTACCGAAGGAATCATAGGAGGTCTCTTCGAGGCAACGGTGCACGTCTTTTCGCTGACAGCATCGTCCACAAACGCGCCGATCACCGCCTGGGCGATCAGAGTAGCACAATCGCTTTATTTCGCTGATCTGTTGGACCACGGTGTCACTATCCTCGATGGAGATGAGCCCATCCGTTCAGTGATTGCAGCCATCAATCCAACATCTGGTTACGGCATCACCGTTAGCTCCACAAGCGCCCGTGATTTCAATCCGGCATCTCTAGCGGTAGTCGAAGACTGCCTCCGTATCTATGTCATCGGCATCGAGCTCATCGAACACGCACGAAGTCGACCAAACGAGAGCTCGCTCCTCACCTCGATCCTGTCCAGTATCGACATAGGGATACTCGGTATCGCCGAAGGGGGGAAGATACTGTTCGCAAACCGTCAAGCAGGCGAACTCCTGGGGTATACCCCAGGCGAGTTGGTGCGAACGAACTCCAACTCCATTGTTGCTCAGTTTGAGGAGTACTTCGCTATAGTCGGTGGCTCACATACACCATGGCTTACCACCAACACCCTACTTCGCAAGCCAAGCGGCAAGCCACAACCAGCATCACTATCGGTGCGTCGCATCGAACCAGACCAGAGTGTCGACTACCGCTACCTCGTCAGCCTTGTTGACACGACACGATCACACTTCGAGCTCGAAGAGTGGCGATGGCACGCCAACCACGACCCACTGACCGGCATCCTAAACCGCAATGGCCTGGCGAATGAACTGAGACGTCTAAACAACGGTCCAGTCATGGTTCTCTTCTTAGATATCAACCGCATCAAGATTATCAACGACCTCCTCGGTCATCGCGGCGGCGATCGGGTGATCACCAGCGTTGCCCAGCGGCTGGTCGCAGCCACGAAGCCAAACGACATCGTCGCAAGGGTCGGTGGTGATGAGTTCGTCGTCGTTGGCTCCGTGGGTGAGAACTTTCGCGGCCTAAAACGGGTTGCGCAACGCATCGTCAACAGCGTCATCACCCAGCCGATCGATGTCGGGGATCGCCAGCTCGCGGTCTCGATCTCCATGGGTGCAGCACTCGAGACCCTCCATGGAAGCATCGATGCCCTTCTCGGGAGGGCAGATCACGCTATGTACGAGGCGAAACAAGCGGGACAAAACCTTCACGTCGCGCGTGGCGACGAGGATATCTTCGCCAACGACTCTCAACTCGCTGACCCCAATCTTTTCGACTTTCTTAGGGCACGAGATACCGACCAAGTGATAGCTGAGGAGTACGCCTGGGAACGTATCTCCGACCAGAGCCGCGGGGGAGTCGACCTCTCGCTAGCTTGGCGGGAGCCAATTCTTGAGACCCCTCGTGACTATGCGATGCGCAACCACCTTCGCGACGAGTACAACTGGTTGCTCCTCCATCATCTCCTGCGCCGACAGTCGATCGATGGACCCACTGGAATCTCCCCTCTCAAACCTGGCCCGCTCTTTGTCAGACGGTTAAAGATCCTGAGCCGGGCTGGATATCTCAACCCAAGCAAGATACAGCTCGTATTTCGTTCCATCGAACTCAACTCCGATGAGTCGCTCGCAGAGGCTGGTGCGGTGGCACGAGAAGCCCAAAACCTCGGAATCTCGATAGCGCTACGTTGGTCCTCAGGAGAGGGCGGCGAGATTGCCCAAGTCGCCTATCTTCACCCCAACCAAGTTCAGGTAGACCTGACTGATTGGCTCGAGCGTCCGCCGTCTCCGAAACTAGCCAGTGGCCTAGCCGCCTTTTCTCATTCACTCGACATCCAAGTGGCCTTCATCCATCCCAATGGCAGGCTGCTCTCACTTCTAAAATCTCCGAGACTCCAAGAACTGATGCCAAACGCACTCGTGAGGCATTGAGTTCGTCAGTTGACGGCCACTGATCTCGGGCTCTCGCATCTTGTCATACTGCCGTGCTCTATTGCACCATCGCCGGTTCACAGCTGATAGTCCACGCTCTTTCGCGCTAACCGATCCCCAGCTGAAGCTCCGCGACAGCCACTCACACCAGCCCATCTGACAAGATGAGCTGGTTGTCCGCCAGCATCCATACTCACACCGATGAGATCGAACGAGAATGGCTAGCGTCTCGACCATTGAGATCGCAGCGCCAAATAATGCCCAGGATAGGTGATAAGACGGCATCAAAGCAGGCAGCGCGATCGGGGTAGATCGTAGAACCAGCCCGGTGGAGGTTAAAGGCATCGTACTCGTGTTAGAAAAGCAGGGAGGCTGACGCTTACCACCCCTCTATCACAGTCGTTCCAGGCTGGAGGTAGTAGTGCGCTAGCCTGCAGCTCATCGGAGTGTCACTAGGGCGTGGCGCTCTTTCGCACCGAAGTCATGAAAGACACGCCGCTATGGCCGAAATGTCAATCCCACCAAAGGTCTCCCTTTAGTACCCCTTGCCCGATGAGGCCAAGCTGGACCTGGGTCGTCCCCTCGACGATCGTCAACTGTTTGGCGTCGCGATAGTACATCTCCGTGGGATGATCTTGCATGTAACCAGCGGCTCCGAGTAGCTGCACCGCAAGCGATGAGGCACGAACCGCCATCTCGGTGGCGTAGTACTTTGACATCGACAGGAAGGGGACAAACTCGCGAGTGAACTCACCGCGATCAGCCATCCATGCAGCTCTATAGGTCAAAAGACGAGCTGCCTCTATCTCGGTAGCCATCTTGGCGATCTCCCACTGGATGCCCTGGAAATCAGCGATCGTATGACCAAAGGCAGCTCGCTCCTTCACATAGTTGACAGCATACATGAGCGCACCCTCAGCGAGTCCGAGGCCGCGTGCGGCGACTATCGGTCTCATCGAATTCAACCCGAGCATCGCGAGTCGAAATCCGCCGACCTCGCCTATCACATTCTCAGCCGGCACGTGCACCGACTCAAGCAGTAGCTCCCCGGTATCGACTCCCTTTACACCCATCTTCTTGTCGACTCGCGGCACCGATACACCTTCGGAGCTGCGGTCAACGATGAAGGCGGTGATCGAGTCATGACGGCGAGAGCTTGGATCACCGGTCTTGGCAAAGACGGTGTACCAATCGGCCTGAGCAACCCCAGATATCCACACCTTGGAACCGGAGAGAATCCACCCTCCCTCGACATCTGGATCAGGGACGGCAGCGGTACGCATACCAGCGACATCGGAGCCAGCGCCAACCTCTGAGAGTCCAAAGGAGGCTCGCTGTTCGCCACGAGCGATACCAGGAAGATAGCGCTCCTTTTGCTCCTCCGATCCTGCGATCATCACCGGCCCCGTAGGAAGTCGAGATAGCAGCAACATCAAGGCTGCTGTGTTGGAGTACTTCGCCACCTCTTCGATCGCGATCGTCAGTCCGAGGATGCCCGCTCCGGAGCCCTCGTAACGCTCGGGTATGCAGAGACCGAACAGGCCAGTGGTGCCAAAGAGTTCAAACAGATCCTGAGGGTACTCTCCAGTGAGATCGATCTCTCTTGCCCTTGGGGCTACTTTTTCTTTTGCAAGCCTGCGCACCGTATCGCGGAGCTGGGCGAGATCCTCATCGAACTCGAACTCCATCGAGCACCTCCCTTACCTTGTGGTTCACAACGCCAGACATCGTGAACCCTCAGACAATCTGATCGACTGCCTAGCCTATTTGCCAGTCGGTCATAAGCGACCACTTCAGCTCTCTGTCAAAGCTGGTGTCGGCTTCGTAGGCGCTGTGGCGCACACGGAGGTGCACGTCACCCTCGAGGAAGGATGATGCCGCCTCAGCTGGAAGCTGAAAACGGAGATAATGCACCGAAGCGGTGATGTCGGAACGTGAGAGCTGCTCCGCATGGGAGGCATCTACTATTCCAGGTACAACAACCTCTCCAACGCTCAACTCTAGCGATCGCTCCAAGCCAGCCAGCTTGGGCAGCCACTCCTCCAACTCCGCCTTCGAGGTGAGCTCGACAAACAGGGTAGCTACCAGCTCATTGTGATCTGGGATCAGCTCGTTATAGACATCAAGCTCCGCTTGAATATCCTGATCGCGCATCATCCGCTCTGCTCGTGCCATCTCTTGCACCTGGAAGAGCATCGTAGTCTTATTCTCGAACACGATCGAGAGTATCGGGCCAAGCGCCACCCGGCGCACTCGTTTCAGGTCAATTACCTCTTGGCGCAGCTCGCTACGCACCTTCTCGTAGGCACGCAGGTCCAAAATATCGTTCACAGTCAAGGTTCGCATCATTAATTTCCTTTCAATGGCGGCTGAGTCTCTAGACCCATCAGCTTCCTTACCAACGAGATCGGGTGCTCGACACGGACACCAAGCGCTTCATCGATTGCGGTATTGGCAAGATGGCAATCACCAGCTATAGTCGTCGATCCCGTCTTGGCGATCTGATCAGCAAGAGCCGAAGACATCCGTAGAGACGAGGCGGCGTTCTCACTTCGATACCCCCAAGTACCGTCTATCCCAGAACACTTGGAGACGACACGAACCTTGACTCCAAGCTTCTTCAACAGGTCGCGTCCTTTGAGTCCTGTGTTCTGAGCCTGGGTGTGACAGGCAGCGTGAAAGACTACCTCCTCGTCGAGCTCTACTTTGCCAAGGGTCATCGAGCGATCCTTGCGCATCTGGTTGACGAGGTACTCACTCGGATCAAAGGTGTGTGCCGCCACCCGTTCTGCCTGTTCGCCAGGTACATAGATCGGATAGTCGCGCTTGACCACGTAAGCACAGGTTGGCTGGGAGACGATGATGTCGCGTCCCTGTTGAACGACCTCATCAAGGCGTTCTAGATTTGCTCGCGCCTGACGCGTAAATTCGGCCACGTTGCCCTGGTGAAGCCATGGTGCACCACAGCACTTCACCCCCTCTGGCAACGAGCAGACGATGTCTTGGCTCTCGTAGACGGTGGTAACATCAGCACCAATCTGGGGTGCCATGTACTCGATAAAACAGGTTGGGAAGATAGAGACGCTCGCACGAGGCGAGGCGATGAATCGTGGAAGTCGATCCTTGAACCAGCGGGAGAAGCGAACCTTGCCATAGGAGGGAAGCAGCCGTTGGCTCGAGACTCCAGCCACCTTCTCAATGGCTCTGCGAATACCAGTGTTCGGCCGTGAAACGATCGGGTTGACTACCGCCGACAGCGCCTGATTCAAGCTTCCGACCGCATCGGTATGCGCCAAGACCTGATCGGTTACTCGAGAGCGGATATCGCTCTGATGCTGAGTGGTGCGGACAGCCTTGGCCCGAAGCATCAACCTCGGAAAATCGAGAGCCCACTCATGTGGCGGAATGTAGGGACACTTGACGTAACAGATCTTGCAACCGAAACAAGCATCGACGACAGCATCCTGTTCGGAGGGGGTTAGATCGGCATGTTGTTGGTCTTTGGAGTCGACGAAGTTAAACAGCATCGGGAAAGAGTCGCAGTAGTTGAAACACATCCGACAACCATGGCAGAGCTCGAAGACCCGCCCGAGCTCCTCTCGAAGGTCGCTCTCCTCGTAATACTTCGGGTCACTTGGATCATAGGTTGTGGTCACTTATCGCTACCTCATTTCTACTGACTCAGTACCTCTACTAAATCATCTCCCTAGACGCTTTCGTTGTCACTTAATCTGGCAAAGACTGGACCTGGCATCGTCTATCGACATCGTCTCGCAGTATCGTCTATCGACATCGTCTCGCAGTATCGTCTATCGACATCGTCTCGCAGTATCGTCTTTCAGCGGCAACTAGATAATCTCACTCGCTCCATCACACCAGGGCTAGCCTTCAACGAGCTCTCCAGTGTCCGGTCTAGTTGAATCGCTCCGAAACACCGCTACCAGTCGGTCGAGCAAGACACTGTCTTGACACTCCCCTGATAGCGCTAGTTGGATCAAGGTCGGCAGATCACACCCAATATCTCGGACCTGCTGAGCCCGGATCCAAGCCTTCTGTCAATCTAAGCCTCGTCTAAAGCCAAGCCGTGTGCTAGCACGATGTCCAACCAAGACCGAGGTAACGACGGCGATTAACGCTCCCAAGCAGCCAGAGGATAACCAGCAATCAGTATTGGCCAACAAACTGTTTGAGTCGAGCTGTGCTAGTCGAACCCTGTGCTAGTCGAGCCAGCTATCACCTCAACGTCTAACGTCTGCTCAATCCGATGCACTGCCCACGGACGATCCCGGCTTGTGAGATCGATCGAGACCCCAGCAAGAACCAACGTCGCCAACCAGTTGTCCAGTTGGCGACAGTTGGGACCCTCGTCTGCTAACAGTCAATCAAGACCGATAGACAGGCGCTAAAACTAGGCGATCGACTCGAGACCCTGGCCGAAGCGACCAGCGTGACTCTTCTCCGCACGAGCGAGCACCTCGAACCACTCCGCCACCTCATCAAAACCTTCGTCGCGAGCGGTACGTGAGAAACCCGGATACATCTCGGTGTACTCATAGGTCTCACCCTCTATGGCGGAACGAAGATTATCTTCGGTGGCTCCCACCTTCGCACCCGTTACCGGGTCGCCTACCTCAGCGAGGAAATCGAAGTGTCCAAAGGCATGACCAGTCTCACCCTCAGCGACTGAACGGAACAACGCCGCGACATCTGGGTACCCTTCAACGTCTGCCTTCTGTGCGAAATACAGATAGCGTCGGTTCGCTTGGCTCTCACCAGCGAACGCCTCCTTCAAGTTTTCAGCAGTCTTTGACGCCTTAAGCTCGGCCATCATTCTCCTTCTCTGATCGTTTGTCTCTGCAGACTGTATATAACTCGTATCCGATATCACCGGTTGTTGGCGAACGCCTAACCTCCATGACTAGTCGAACCACCCTGCGACGCGCCTGATTCCCAACATGCAAGCTCGATCTAGAATGATTCAACCTTTGGAGATTGTCAAAACACGGTGACATTACAATCCTAGTCATCGAAGACACCACCCCAAACCCACGCTCATGAGGGTGTTCGCGTGCCCAGTCGCAGAGGAGCAGTCAAGTGTTGCTAGCTGTATCTCTAGCTCTGCTCATCGGCTGCTCAGTTCGGTCGACAACGGCCAAGAGATATACCCTTCCCGCCCAGGATCCCTCAACACCAGTCTCAAGGATGCTAAATTAACACGATGGTCCATATCGTCGCCAAGACCACCGGCAACGCTCCTGACGCTGCCGGCTACACCATCAGCTGCACAGTCAACAGCACTGCCGACTGCACTGCCGACTGCACTGCCACCTGTACTGTGTCAACCGTCTGGCTCTCGCCTCACGAGCAAGGACTCAGAGCAGCAGTGTTGAACCGCAGGCGCCGGCGCTCCGACTCCACGCACACAACCCGATCACACACCGGGTATTGCAATCATCTCCAAATCGGGTGCTCGGATGTTCACACGCAGAGCCGGCGAGGTCTCAAGCACTCGTGTCGAACCAGTATGGAGGCTGGACCGGACCAAGCTCAACAGGCGCCAGAATGTCATACCGATGTCGAGTGGTGGCGATGACTTCGGTAGCTGTCCTCGACGTTGGGTCGAGCTCACTCAGAGCGTCGCTGGTAGACGAGGAGTTGAAGATCGTAGCTAGCCATGACGCCCCGCTCCGTCTTCTACGAGAGGGAGCGGCCAGTGTCGTCTTTGACCCGATGGAGATGTTAGAGCTCGCCGAACAGCTACTCGAGCAGCTGTGCTCATCCGGTAAACCCGATCGGCTCGCGATCACCAATCAACGGGCGAGCGCCATCGCCTTCCTTCGCAGCCGACCAGAGGCGATAGGAGTGGGGATCAGTTGGGAGGATCTGCGAACCGCTAGCCAGTGCCTCGCGCTATCACAAGCAGGAGCCTCCTTCGCTCCAAACCAGTCAGCTACAAAGTTCAGCTGGCTACTCGAACACTACGGAGCAGAGCACCCTGATCTCATGGTTGGCACCATCGATACATGGCTCACCTATGCGCTAACCCATGGGGCCACGCTCGCCACCGACGCCACCAACGCAGCGATGACCGGTCTCGTGGACTCATCAGGAAGGCGATGGGACCCGGACAAGCTCGAACTCCTTGGGCTCACGCTTGACCATCTTGCTCCGATCGTCGACGTCGTATTCAATCGTGGCGATCACCTGACTAAAGCAGGCCCAGTTGCGGTCATGGTGACCATCGCCGACCAACAGGCTTCTCTCGCTGGTCAACGCTCGTCGGCAAAGGTGACCCTTGGCACCTCAGCGGTCGCCGACCTCGATCTAGACGAAGATACTCCCAGGTTCGAACGTCGCGGCCAATCGGGCAGCTTCCCCATCGTCACCTCAGCCCAAGCCGGTCGAGCCAGCTTTGGGCTGGAGGCCTTCTGGATGAACGCTGGCTCAGCCATCGCGTGGCTAGGTCGCAACGGCATCTTGGAGGACCCAGCAGAATCTGAACTGATCGCCGCTGGCGCGGTGAGGAAGGCGATCCCAACTGTGGTTCCGGCACACTCTGGGATCGGCGCTCCGCTGTGGGACTTTGGAGGCCGGTGTGTGATCGCGAATCTATCCGCTCATAGTAGTCGAGCCGAGCTCGTCCACGGATTCTTGCTCGGCATCTCCTGTTCAGCAGCGGACCTGATCGCTGCTCTAGTGTCCGACAGTGGCCAAGACTTAGATCTGATCGGACTCGATGGCAAGGTGGCGACCAACCCGATTGTCGCCTCCGCGCTCTCAGCATTGAGCCCGGCCCCTCTAACGCTCTCACCGACAGCTGAGGCGACCACGCTCGGAGCTGCGCGTTTGGCTCTCGGGCTTGAGAAGGAAGCACTGCCAGCTGGTCAGCTAGTCGAGCCCAGCGACACCCATTTCATGACCGAATACTACGAGCGCTACCACAAGAACTTGGAACTTGCCCGAGAGGCGATACCCGCACTTAGCAAGGTCTCCTTTTAGTCTCCAGATGAGAGGCTCGTGGTGTGGGTATCAACGGCTCAGATACGATCAGCTCTCGGTGAGTGCGCTTGAATACAGCTGGATCAAAGACCCCAGTCAGACAAGCCAGGGGCAGTGGAGCCAGAGCGGTCGAGCCGGAGTTGCTGAGCCAAAGCAGCTGAGCCAGAGCAGTCGAGCCCGAGCAGTCGAGCCCGAGCAGTCGAGCCCGAGTAGTCGAGCCAGGGCACTAGGGAGCGAGTTGAACCAGAGGTTATTGGGCCCCAGGGTTTGAGTCGTAGTTCGAGGTCCGCGTGACACCCAATCCGGTGGGTCGAGCCACCCTAACACGTCGTAACACGAAGCTACGGAAGGTGTCGGAGATGTTGTTTGTCCCCTGCTCCTCATCGCTTATGGCATCCCTTAGCACCACAACTCCAGCAATGAACCATGGCACCGCACCGAAGACCCAGAGGATACCGGCAGCGATCTGTTGATCAGCCAGGAGTGACATCGTGCGATAGCTTCCCATCGCCCAGTTGAACGCCGAATACCAAGCACCTGACGAGAGGCCCAGAAAAATAGCCAACAACATACATGACATCGACACTGAAGCGATATGTGCAAACCTGAGGATCGAGTTTTCATGGTAGCGACGCCGACCTTGGTCGATCGCTACGTACCACATAAAGACCCCAGCGAAGAAGAAGGAGAACATCATCAGCTCCATCCTCCCATAGGACTGCATCGCCCAGTCGAATGGTCCGGGTACGTGCCAGATCCACATCGCTCCGTCGAATGCGATGACCGCTGCCCATGGAGAGCTGACTATCCGGGCGGTACTCGCAATCCTCTCATGGGAGGCGAGCGCCCGATAGCGGATACGCAACCACTCCATCAACCGAGCAGGAACGCCTTCGGTCATCTCGGTCCAAGGGTCGGCGATGATCAGAAATGGTGGTGCGAAGACCATTAGGTCAAGGTGCCAGATCATGTGCACCCACTGATAGACCATTGCCCAGTCAGGAATCGGTGAGAAGAAACCAACCACCATAAGGAAGTTGGCGATCAGCATGGCAACAGAGCGCCGTTCGTAGCCTGCACGGATCTCGGGAGCCATCTGAGTCCGCATTCGGCGCACGTGTCCACGCCAATAGGCGGCAACCGGCAGTCCGCAGAGGATTAGTGCATACCAGTCGATGTGCCAATTGTCGACGACGTATCCGAGGAACGAACCCGCCTTCACAAGGACCATAGACATCGCCACCAGGTACACGCAGACCCCAACCTCTCAACCCGTCTAGCTTGTAGGCTAGCAGATTCGAAAACATTCTGTTCGAAGACGCGGAGCTGTAGAATCCGCGAACCTAGATCGAAAGGGGCAAGATGGACACCTGTAGGCAAACCAATCCAGGCTCGGCTCTTTCGCCACTGAGCACCGCATTATCACACAGAGAGGTCGCGTGAGCGCGCGCATCGGAGTGATTGGCGGCGGTCAACTCGCACGCATGCTCTTCAACGAAGCTCTGAACCTCGACATCGATATCTCTTTCCTGGTCCGACCGACCGATGAGGGAATCCTGGGGAGGGCCGCCCAAGTACAGGTCGGCGAACTAGACATCGAATCACTGCTGCGCTTTTCTGAAACGGTAGACGTGATCACATTCGAACACGAGCTCACCCCGATCTCGGTTCTAAAGGAGCTCGAAGACCGCGGAGTTCGCCTGCTACCATCTTCTGGGACCATGGAGGTAGCCGCCAACAAGCTCGCGCAACGTGAGCTCTTCGCAAAGCTCAAACTCGCCGTTCCGCGTTTTGCCAAGTTAAATGCAGACACCGTCTTTGAGTTCCCATGCATCGCCAAAGCGATCACTGGTGGTTACGATGGCCGTGGCGTCCGTTGGATTAACGACCCCTCCGAGCTCACGCCGCTGATAGAGAGTGAAACCCCTTGGCTGCTCGAGGAGCTTCTAGATGTCGACCGGGAGATCTCCGTAATCACAGTCTCCACACCCGACGGTGAGATCGCCACCTATTCGCCAGTGAGAACCATCCAGCGCGACGGCATCTGCGTCGAGGTCCAGTGGCCCTCCGGTGTAGCGGCAGATCTTGAGGAGAGGGCGCAAGCGACGGCAACCGCTATAGCTCGTGAGCTCGGTTCAGTTGGCGTACTCGCAGTTGAGTTCTTTGTGGTAGCAGGCAAGCTCTACATCAACGAGATCGCTCCCCGAGTGCACAACAGCGGTCACCTCACTATCGAAGCCGCATCAACCTCGCAGTTTGAAAACCACCTCCGAGCTGTTGCCGGTCTTCCACTTGGACCCACCGAATTCACTGCGCCCGCAGCGATGATCAACCTGATCGGAGAGCTGGGCCCGATTGAGGAGTACCAACCATTCCCTCGTACCCGTCTCCACCTCTACGGCAAGGAGGGGCGCCCTGGTCGCAAAGTTGGTCACATCACAGCAACGGCTACGAGTGCTGCAGGAGCCTCGCAGCTCGCTCATCGTGCCCGAGAAAGGATCATCAATCATGAGTAGTCCACAGATTGCCATCGTGATGGGGTCGGACTCCGACTACTCGGTCATGGCTCAAGCGGTCGAGATCTGCGAAAGCTTCTCAATCCCCTACACCACCGGCGTGCTCTCGGCGCACCGTACACCCCTCGACATGCTCGACTTTGCCGGTAGAGCAGCCAACCAAGGCTACCGGGTCATAATCGCTGGAGCCGGGGGTGCAGCTCACCTACCTGGCATGATCGCGTCCAACACGGTTCTGCCGGTCATCGGAGTACCGATACGACTTGCCAACCTCGAAGGACTCGATTCACTACTGTCAATAGTGCAGATGCCCCGAGGGGTGCCGGTTGCAACTGTAGGAATAAACAACGCAGCCAACGCAGGGCTCCTTGCCGTTCGCATTCTCGCCATCGAGAAGCCAGAGCTTGCTAGTCGCATGCGTGACTACCTGGACTCGAACGCAGAGGCGTCACGAGCCAAGACTCTCCCACCTGTTCAGTGATCGTGCCTGCTCAGTGATCGTGCCTGCTCAGTGATCGTGCCTGTCGAGGAATCGTACCTGTTCTGTAACCGCTCGAGTCTAGCCACACACAGAAAGAGGGAGCTCACAGCAGCCAGAGGGAGTTCGCGGGGGTAGCGTGCACAGAGCTGAGGAATCCAACCCGAGCTTGACTTCGCCAGACTCTTTGACTGCTGGCCAATAGCGCGAGCCAGAAGAGGGCACTGCCCCACCCCGCTTTGGAGCCACCTCAGGGCTTGACATATCTAATCGGCAGGTATCTAAAGCGTGTCCTACCTCCGGACCAGGTCCGCTAGCTTTGTTACGTCTCGATAGCCTTCCACTACTCCTGGCGCAGAGTGGCCAAGAGTTTGGCAGCTTCACTCGATGGCCAGTTGCTTCGGAGCATCCGCCAAGGCACCTCTATGCCAACCTCAGCATGCGCTTCGGGTTTGCGCCTATGAGATGCGAGCCGTTCATAGCCAAGACGCTCTGGGATCGTGCCACTCGCTCGATTGGCCTCATCATGGTGAATCTCAACGCGCTCAACATCCGTGATCGAGAAGGCTGCCTCGGTAAGGAGTGCCGCTGACAACGTCCCCACTCCACGACAGGTATGACGAACATCGACCCAGTAGCCGATCTCGAGAGCTCCTGGGCCGAGCCGGGCATGGAGACCAAAGCTCCCCATGAACCTATTTTCGCTGTCAGTGGGAACATAGATCGCTTCGTGTGCGGGCCGGCCAGAAGCCACTCTCAGGGCTTGGCTGACATACTCATCCGCCATCTCTCTGTTATAGCCGGTGACCCAAGGCATCCATGGTCGAAGATGCTCCATCGATGCCAGAACTGCCTCGTAGAGATAATCTGCATCACCAGCCTCGATGAGACGGCATGTAAGCCAACCAGCATGAAGCGACCGAGGTGGAACGAATTGAAAGCCCGCAGCGCTGTTGTCCACATCCGATGCCATAGATACACCTCTCCTTAGAACTTCGTGACTCCGGTTTGTCCGATTTCTCCGCAATCACACTGCGCCAGCAACGAACCAGAAAGCACCCTGTCGGTTAACCTGCCTGCTCGAATGCCGGAGATAGGGAATTCTAAAGGCGTAAAATACCCAAGCTATTCGAATGCAAGCGTAAATCAATCGTATTCAGCGCTCTGAGTTTATATTCATCCTCTACCACAGTGACGGTCATGCTCTATGAGCCATCAGCGCAGGCATTCGTGCACGTGATGATTGCAATCTTTGCCCCGAATCACTACATTTCCTGCTGTCTCGAATAGTCCATTTCAATAAGGTAAATCCAGAGACAAAATTCGGGCATGGGAGGCTGAGTTCACCATCTCTACCGTAGCTTGAGTAACACCTGGGTTGCGGCGATGCCAAACGTGAGCGGCCGAGTTCGCCAAGCTAGCATCTGCTTGCAGCTTGCAAGCTGACACTGTTGAGTCTTAGCGATTGAGTCTTAGCGGCCAGGAACCTCATCAGCGCTATACACAAAAACATCAGGCTTCTCGGACTACACCGGAAATCTGAATCCAGACTCATTGGCGATCACGCGTACTGTTCGTGCAACGGCAACCCAGCAGTAGATGAGCACCCGATCGTTTGGCTAACAACCGACCTTGTTGGAGAAAACCTTGTCGAGGATTCGCCATCGATGCACAGCAAGCTGACGAACGACCAACGTCGCCTTGCGAGCTGACGAACGACCAACGTCGCCTTGCGAGCTGACGTATACACCCAAGGGACCCGGTCGACAGGCTACTGCTTTGAGTGATAGATAGGCGAACCAACCGGTGCACCGGCGTAACCATTCACCGTGTGCCCAACGGCAGGGTACTGCCACGAGCGTTCACCGAGCGATCCCTGTTGCGCGAACACCCCACCTATCATCACAATTACGATGATGGCGATCAGCACTAGCAGCGCCCCAATCGGCTTTGGAATCCGATTGATCTCAGTCTTCACAACGCCCCACTTTCCCTACGTCTCGACCCACCCATTATAGGCAAGCACGGGCCAACTGAACAACTCAACGATTTAGACTGAGGCAACGAAGGGGATCAGGTGATCGCGGAGCGAAAGCTCTGAGGAAGGTCGGGGCTCCACAGGGCAGGGTGCTGGCTAACGGCCAGTCGAGGTGACTCGCAGGAAAGTGCAACAGAGAATAGACCGCCATCTAAGTCTAGGCAGGAACACTAAGGCTTCGGTGGTAAGGGTGAAACGGTGCGGTAAGAGCGCACCAGCAACTTCGGTGACGAAGTTGGCTTGGCAAACCCCACCCGGAGCAAGGCCAAATTTGAGTTAGGGCTGCCCGTCCGTTACGACTCGTGGTAGGCCGCGTAGATGGATGATCACCCAAGCGAAAGCTGGACAGAACCCCGCCTACAGATCCCCTTCGCCCTCAGCCACCAACAACACACCACACTCTTCGCACCGCTGCAAGACCGAGGGCTGTGAAGTCACCTTGCCACGCAAGGCACTGGAGAGCGCCATATGGCAGTTTCCGCAGTAGCCAGCGTGCATTAGAGCAAGGGCAGGTGAAACGCCCTGGGATCTGACGCTTTGAATCAACGAAACAGTGGGCTCAGGTAGTTGGGTAATCAGATCGTCCAACTCCGCAAGCTTCGCATCTCTTTCGGAAGACAGCTCAGCTTGAATGCGGGCTTGATCGTCTAGGAGGACTACATACTCGCCTCGCTTGATCTCAAGCTGAGCAACGAGATCGGAAAGCTGCAACTTGCGCTGCTCCGACTGTTCCATGAGCTCAAGCTCAGCCTCTTCAACGGTGTCAAGCTTTCCTTGAAGCACCTCTGTCTCATGTTCGATTTGGGTAGCCTGGCGATAGTCACGAGCACCCTCAGCGGAGCGCATATGCCCTAGACGCAAGGCCAGCTCTGACTGCTCTGCGGCCAGCTCCTCCGCACGGGCCGTTGCCGCTACATCTGCAGCCTCAAGTGTCCGAATCTGCTCCTCCAGCCCAGCGATCGCCTGCTTGAGATCTCTGCGAGCCTCAACTTGCGCACCACCATGGAGTGCGGCATCTAGCCGCATGACATCATTCTCACGCGCTACGATCATCTGCAACAACGACACCTGAACCCCTCATCTCTTACAACCGTTATCAAAGGAAGGCTACACCGTAATCCTCGAAATGATGGACCGACTCCAACGGCTGCGCCGATATGCGAGTGACCATCTCCATAACCGAGTTGACACATGGCCATCCAATTAGCCACCATTCATTCTGTCGGCTGCCACAATCGTTCGAACGCTACTAACGTCCTACCGTAAGAGCTGGACTACTCTAAACAGTCAGGGCGAGCACGAGGGTTTGGGGGCCAATGAAAATTGCAGTTTTTGGTCTGGGTTATGTTGGCCTAGTAACCGCCACAAGCCTTAGCGAAGTCGGACACCAAGTCATCGGTTATGACGCTGATACTGACAAGCTTGAGTCTCTACGAAACTCGGAGGTACCCTTCTATGAGCCGGGCTTAGCAGATCTGGTGTCAAAGAACATCGACCAAGGAAATCTCCACTTCGTTGACCATATCGACTGGGCAATAGCTGACTCCGACGTAATCTTCATTGCCGTAGGTACACCCCCCAAGGAAGATGGCAGCGCGGATCTTAAGAGCCTGTACCAGGTAGTAGAGTCCTTAGGCCAGATGCTGGAGAGATCGATCACGATCGTAGTCAAGAGCACAGTTCCTGTTGGAACAAACCAAGCCATCGACCGTGCACTCAATGCTTTACTGGAATCCCGTGGACTGCAGGTGAGCTGTGACGTCGTCTCAAACCCCGAATTTTTGCGAGAAGGAAACGCGCTCCACGATGTCTTTAATCCAGACAGAATCGTGATCGGAGCGACGTCACGCCAAGCCTTCGATACTATGAGGAGGCTCTACGCACCATTTCACTTCACCTGTCCCTTGCTTGAGATGGAACCTGCATCGGCTGAACTGAGTAAATATGCGGCGAATGCTTTCTTGGCATCGCGCATTAGCTTCATGAATGAGCTATCCCGTCTAGCCGAAACCGTTGGAGCCGATATCAACCAGGTCTCAACGGCACTTGGAACTGACCCCAGAATAGGTCATCACTTCCTACACGCTGGGATAGGTTACGGTGGATCCTGCTTCCCAAAGGACATACTCTCCCTCCGAAACATGTTTTGGGAGCACAGAATCGAATCACCTCTCACAAATGCGATTCAGCAAGTCAATTCCGAACAACGCCACCGCTTCGCGAAGACCATCATTGAGCACTTGGCGGATGCAATAGACAACTCAACGATTGCCCTATGGGGGCTCACCTTCAAACCAAACACCGACGACATGCGAGATGCGCCAAGCCTTGAGATTAGTCAACTACTCCAAAAGGCTGGTGCAAACGTCCGCCTCTATGATCCAGTCCTCAATTCGGCAATCAAGGACCGGTTCCCGACCGACTCTCAATTGGAATTCGTGGACGATATGTACGAAGCCGTACACGGCGCGGATGCACTAGTCCTCGTTACCGAATGGACTACGTTTGCTGAGCCCGATTTTACAAAGGTAATGCAACTAATGCGGACTCCGAACGTCTTCGACGGCCGAAATTTCTGGGATCCTGACTTCGTTCGTTCGCAAGGTTTTACCTACTACGGAGTCGGGCGTCCAGAGATCCGGTTCAATCAGAAAGGCGGTTGATAGTTGCGGATTCTCATCACTGGCGGAGCTGGGTTCCTAGGATCCAATCTGGCGGAACTGCTCATAGCTAGAGGAGACTCAGTCATAGTCATAGATGATCTCTCCACTGGTCGAAAGCAGAATCTCCAAGGAGTCGTGGCCAATGAGAACTTCACATTCGTCGAGGCGGACGTATGTGAACCGTACTACTTCGAAGTCGATCAGATCTATAATCTCGCATGCCCAGCATCGCCGCCATATTATCAACGAGATCCGATCAAGACCACGATGACGTGCGTGCTAGGTATGAAACATGCCCTCGACCTTGCCCAGCAGACCGGGGCTACGGTTCTACAAGCTTCGACTAGCGAAGTCTACGGTGATCCAGCTCGCCATCCCCAGAACGAATCATATAGGGGAAACGTAAATCCGATCGGGCCCAGATCCTGTTACGACGAGGGAAAGCGAGTAGCGGAGTCCCTATGCTTTGACTACCAAAGGCACCACGGCACCAAAATCAAGGTTGCAAGGATCTTTAATACCTATGGCCCCAAGATGCGAGCCGACGACGGACGAGTTATTAGCAACATGATTGTCGCAGCCCTCAATTCCGAGCCACTCACAGTATACGGAGACGGCTCCCAGACTAGAAGTTTCTGCTATGTTGACGACCTCCTTGGCGGGCTCACCGCAGTGATGAATGACACTCTCACCTCTGGACCATACAACGTTGGGAACCCGGATGAACGAACGGTGCTCGACGTTGCAGAAATCATCCGACAATGCCTTGATGGCGCCTTGACAATTACCCATCTGGACCTGCCGGTTGACGATCCCAGACAGAGATGTCCAGATATCACCCGCTTGTCTAATGAAACCGGTTGGATACCAACAAGGGATTTTGCAGCCGGATTAGGAGAGACCATAACATACTTTGAGCAGAAGATCGGCTGAATCAGCGCCGGTTTTGCGGGGTCGCGGTTCCTTGCCAATCCATAGGCTGGAATAACCCCGGACTTCTTGGAGACTCCTAATCCTTGCCCACAAGGGCATACTAGGCTTTACTGACCTCTCCTGCCGTCAAAGGCCTCATTGGCTACACTTTATCACCGAGAATTGTCGTCATGCCTGGCCAGGATAGGTAAAGGGGGAATTGGAGTGGTAAGTTCAGACTAAATTGCAAGCGGCATGGCTAAGCGAGTTCGGTGTCCTATTTTGTTGAGAAACCACACAGAATCACTCCTCGGCAGGTCGATCACCTGGCTAGGAGTGGTACAGTTTAGACATATGGATAGACTAGTTGCGAAATCGCTTCAGCTCGACTTAGCGCTCCTAAGCATTCGCAAATTGTCTTTGGCGACGCGTGCTCAATTCCTCAGCCAGAAAACTATGGCGCTAGCGGCCTTAGCCTGGATCCACCGACGCACCCCGGTTTCGGGGTGCGTCGGTGGCCCTAAGACTGTGATTTTGTGCCGTTGAGTTAACCCGTGGTTCTGGATCGGTTCTGACCCGAGTTGGGACGTGGTGGGTTAAGGATCTGATTTGGTGTTTCATTTGTGGGGCGCATGGAGAGTGTTTCCCGACCGCGCTTTCGAGTCGGAGGAGTTCCCTAGATGGGAACTGGTTCGAGTGCCCGGAGGGTGACGAGTGCTCTCATGAAGGCCCCGGCCCATGGCCAACGAGCCGGAGTACGCAGTATCATCTTGCCCGATCGGTTGACGAGTCGTCCCACCAGCGAGATGAAGTGGTTGCGAAAAGTACGGGCTATGACCATCGATTCGGCCGGGGTGATCTCACCAAGGTAGCTCACCTGGCGGGTGAGGTTATGGGCGATCACCGCATGGGCTAGCCATGCTCCATTGGCATGAAACTTACCAGAGGGGATATGTTCTAGTCCTGCTCCCTCTTTGAGATCTTTGATGGAGAGTTCAATCCGTGCTCGGTTACGGTGGAACTGATCCACCTCAACAGCTGAACCTTCCAAGTCAGTGACGAATCCGAAGTATCTCCAGTTAGGAAAGAGCTCTGCCTGGTCACCAATGAGGCGGGTACGACGGATAATGAGACGTCTTCCCTTATAGGTGGTCTCTGCTACTTGGGCCTCACCGTTCTCGGTGTAGTCAATAGCTATCCAGGAGTCCTTACTAATGTCCT